>JAGQVV010000313.1 GCA_020437805.1 Flavobacteriales bacterium | reverse complement strand
GCTCTCCTCGTTGCGGGCCTTCGCGGCCTTCAGATCGGTGATCGCTGCGCGCACCCTTTCCAATTGGAAGTTCAGCCTTTTGCGCTCACTCCTGTAATGGCTGAGCAGCATGTCGATGTTCTTTTTACCAAGTCTTTCGTTGGCCATGATCGAAAGGATCGTAGTTGTTGTTCGAGATGGAACGATCGATGTTCCGGATCGGTACAAAGATGCGAGATCACGTGAAGTGTCGTTCAGGTCATCCAAATGAAGATCGCATTGGTACGTTTTACGAAACGCGTATCGAAGGCTCCACGTCGGTCCTTTCCATGCGTCCGATGCATGCCGCGTCCAGCCCATGCTTGGTGAGCAGCTGCTCCACTTCGTTCCTGCCTTCCGGTGCTACGGCGATCAACAGCCCACCACTGGTCTGCGGATCGCTCAAGAGGAACATGCGCTCCATATCCCCGGCACCGGTGATCCGAGTGGCGTAGCTTTTCCAGTTCCGCAACGCACCATCCGGATAATAACCTTCGGCCAAGTAGATGCGGGCTTCAGGAAGTATCGGCACTTTATTGAATTCAATTGAGGCGGAAAGGCCACTGCCTTTGCACATCTCCAACAGATGTCCGGCCAGTCCGAATCCGGTTACATCCGTCAAGGCGCTCACGGTGGTCAAATTGCCGAGCGCTTGTCCGACCGTGTTCAATCGGCACATCAGGTCGCGCGCGATGTGCGCATCACCCGCTCTGAGTTTGCCCCGTTTCTGTGCCGTGCTCAGGATACCGACACCCAAGGGTTTGGTCAAATAAAGAAGGTCACCCGCCTTGGCGGTATCGTTCCGTTTGATGTTCGCAGTGGCCACTTCTCCGGTCACGGCAAGTCCGAAGAAGGGTTCGGGTGCATCGATGCTGTGCCCGCCGGCCAATGGGATGCCAGCATCGTGGCAGGCCTTTCGTCCACCTTCCACCACGCGTTGCGCCAGGTCGGGTCCCAATTTCTCGATAGGCCAACCGAGTATCGCCACGGCCATCAAGGGACGTCCGCCCATGGCGTACACATCGCTCAGGGCATTGGTGGCGGCGATGCGACCGAAGTCGAAGGCATCATCCACGATCGGCGAGAAGAAATCGGTGGTGCTGATCAGCGCGCGACCGTCGCCGATATCGAACACAGCGGCATCATCCCGGCTGCCGTAGCCCACCAGCAACTGCGGAATTTCCAAGGTGCCGAGTTCACTTTTCAGGATGGACTCCAATACCGCCGGGGCGATCTTGCATCCACAGCCTGCGCCATGGCTGTACTGTGTCAGGCGAACGGGTTCAGCTGGTCGTTGGTCTTCCATGTGTTCGAATGGCTTCTTTGGCGATCGCTTCCATATTCGCGGAGGATGCTTCATGGCGCACAACGCTCGCCGTTGCTCGCTTGCTCAGGCCGTGGGCATAGGTCTTGTCGTAGTACCCCAAGGTGATCATGGCCACAGTGTACAGATCCCCGTTCTCCAAGGCCTCCAAGGCGGTCTTGCAGTGTTGCGGGCCGATCCGTTTCTCGATGCGTTTGGTGGCCTCGGCCAAATCCGCTTTCGGGTAGGCACCATAGTCCTTCACCAATCGTTGGGCGCGTTCCTCCCGTGGCATATCCACGAAGAAGCAGGGTGCATTGCGCATCTGCGCGAAGAAGGCGTCGGGGATCTTCACCCGGCCGATCAGCTGGCTTTCATCCTCAAGCCAAACCGGCCGTCCGGTATCGATCCGACGAAGACGATCGAAGAGCAGATTCTCGAACTGTTCGTTACCGGGTTGCGGATCTTCACCGATCGCGCCATAGCTCGAACCCTTGTGCTGGGCCAGGGCTTCGAGGTCGATGGTCTGTTCGCCCAACGTGCGCAGGTGCCTGAGCAGTTCCGTTTTACCGGTACCGGTGTATCCGCCAAGGATCCGGATATCCATCGGCTGTGCAAAACGCTGCAATACCTCTCCACGAAATGCCTTGTAGCCACCCTTCAAGGTGGACACCTGTTGGAATCCAGCCTTGTCCAGCAGCCACGCCACACTGGCACTTCGTTCGCCACCCCGCCAGCAATGCACCTTCACAATGCCATTCGGGGCCACGTTCCGTGCTTCCTCGACCAATCGCGCCAGCTTGGGGCCAACGCAACGCAAACCTTCCAACATGGCCGCCTCCCTTCCTTGTTGTTTGTACAAGGTGCCCACCACAGCGCGTTCCTCGTTGCTGAACAAGGGAAGGGAATGCGCACCGGGTATGTGCGCGTGGGCATGCTCCGCTGGCGAACGCACATCCAACACCGGCGCGTCCAGGTCCAAGAAAGAGGAGGGGAGCAGCTGTTGCAGCACGGTCCAGCAGTTGGCCCGATACACTATGTGCCGTGATCCTGGTCGGTCGGGCTCAGGCCAAGGATGCGTTCAGTGTGATCGGCACGCTCTTGAGCAGCATGCTGATCGGGCAGCCGGTCTTGGCTTCTTCGGCACAAGCCTGGAATCTCTCCGCTTCGATCCCCGGTACACTACCTTTCAATTCCAGGTGGATGCCCACCACTGCATTGCCGCCATCCACTTTGTCCATCTTCACGGTCGCGGTGCATTCCAGATCGTTCGCCGTGAAACCGGCAGCGTTCAGCACGAAACTCATCTTCATGGTGAAGCAGCTGGCATGTGCCGCCGCGATCAGCTCCTCGGGGTTGGTACCCGCCTTGCCATCCTCATTCTCGAAACGGGTAAGGAAGGTGTGAGGGATGTTCGTCAAGGCACCGCTGGTGGTGCTCACGTTGCCGGATCCTTCCTTGCCGGTGCCTTTCCAGTTGGCGGTCGCTTTTCTCAAAATGGCCATGATGGTCGATCGTTCTTGAACAGCACGCGGGTGCTGTGTCGGGGTTCGTTATGTGGGGTTCGAAGGTAGTGCTTGGCTTCGGGAGGCAGGAACCGACACCACTCCCCAGCAAACCTATCGCAGCTTGAAGGGGACACTTATCCTGAACCTTTGCAGGGTGAACCGACGAGCGCCGGCCCGCGTCCAAGCCGCCGTGTCTCCTGTGGAACGAAGGGACCCCTGCGACCTCGCTTTCCACAAGGTACGCTGCAAGCTTCCACTACGGCGCCACCAAGGCACACCTTTATTCTTGGAGGGGTGTTGGAAGAGCCTGCAAAGCTTGAGACTTGGTGAAGAGGCCCAAGCAACCTTCCGACTGCGCCGACCAAGTACCACCCCGGCCAGTGGTTAAAGGCCCTTGGTTCCAAGGCTTGGGTCGTTGGGCCAGTTGTTTTAGCGGCCTTTGGGCAGTTGCCAGTTGGTCGTGGTCACTTGTCAGGCTGTGTGGTAGCTGCTGGGCGAGAACGGGCGTTATCATGGCCGTTCATCGCGTGCTTGGCATTCCTGACAACTACCAACTGCCCCGGACAATCAAGGGGCGGTGCTTCCCGGAACCGTTGGTGCGTATCCGTATATACTATGTGCGCATTCCGGTTTGGGCCTTGGTTGCCGGTTAGCCGTGCCCGGTCGGTAGGCTGGAGGTGAGTACACACGCCAACGAACGTTGGTCACG
>JAGQVV010000041.1:7686-8088 GCA_020437805.1 Flavobacteriales bacterium | reverse complement strand
GGATTCCGCTGCGCCATGACCCGTGTGGGCAGTCCGAAAGGTCTCGGCGACGAGAAGCGACGTCAGAAACTGGAGAAGTAACACCAGCGTGCGATCCTATCTTCGAGCCCCGGCCAAGGCCGGGGCTCATTCGTTATGACCACCATCGACACCCTCCACGACCATTTCTTGAAATGTACCGGCGTATGCACGGACACGCGCTCGATCACCCCGGGGTGCCTGTTCGTCGCGCTGAAAGGGCCGAACTTCAACGCCAATGCATTCGCCGAGGAGGCTTTGGAGAAGGGCGCTCGATATGCCATTGTGGATGACCCCGAAGTGGCCCAAGGTGAGCGCTTCCTGCTGGTGGCGGACGGCTTGGCGGCCTTACAACAGTTAGCCACGTACCACAGGAGGGCCTTT
>JAGQVV010000041.1:1557-7628 GCA_020437805.1 Flavobacteriales bacterium | reverse complement strand
ATGCCGTGCTATCCGCCGATCGATCCACCCTGGCTACCACCGGCAACCTGAACAACCACATCGGCGTGCCCCTCACCCTGCTGCGGCTCACGGAGGAGCACCGCATCGCCATCATCGAAATGGGTGCGAACAAGGTGGGCGACATCGCGGAACTGACCGCCATCGCCGAGCCCACACATGGCATGATCACCAATATCGGCAAGGCCCATTTGGAAGGCTTCGGCAGCTATGAAGGAGTGATCACCGCCAAGACAGAGATGTACGGCTTCATCAACCAGCACGAAGGAACGCTCTTCGTGAACATGGATGATGCTTTGCTCATGGCGAAGAGCAATGGTTCGAAACGTGTGACATACGGCCGCGATACCGAGGCCGATTGCTTTGGGGAGGTCGTTGGCAACGGGCCCTTCCTGGAACTCATCTTCGGCGGCACGGATGGCCTGCCCTACCACGTCCGTACGGCCTTGATCGGCAGCTACAATTTGTACAATGCGCTAACGGCTGTCGCGATCGCCCAGCATTTCGGTGTGCCCGACCAACGGATCGCAGAGGCACTGACGGCCTATGCTCCCAACAACAACCGATCGCAATTCACCGATACCGGCAAGAACCACTTGATCCTCGACGCCTACAATGCGAACCCCACGAGCATGGTGGCTGCCTTGGAGAATTTCGCCGCCATGAACAGCGACCGTCCGAAGTTGGCGATCCTGGGGGACATGCGGGAACTGGGTGAGGTGAGCGAGGCCGAGCACAAAGCGATCATCGCGCTCGTGGAACGGCACGAATTGGAAGCGCGCTTTGTCGGCCCGGAATTCAAAGCCGTGCAACGGAATGCATACGCAACTTCCGCGGAACTGATCGCTGAGCTGCAGGCCCGACCGGTCCGCGGTCGACTCTTGTTGATCAAGGGCTCCCGTGGCATCAAGCTCGAGACCGTCGTTCCGGAGCTCTGAGCGTTCAGCCCTTCAGCACCCCACGGCTGATCACGATACGCTGCACCTCACTGGTACCCTCGTATATCTGCGTGATCTTGGCATCGCGCATCAGTCGTTCCACATGGTATTCCTTCACGAACCCGTAGCCACCGTGCACTTGCACCGCTTCCACAGTGGTGCGCATGGCCACTTCGCTACTGAACACCTTCGCCATGGCACTGGCCTGATCGTAGTTCAGGTGTTGGTCCTTCAACCAGGCCGCCTTCAAGCATAGCAAACGGGCCGCTTCGATCTCGGTGGCCATATCGGCCAATTTGAACGCGATGGCTTGGTGCTCGCTGATCGCCTTGCCGAAGGCCTTGCGCTCCTTGCTGTAGGCCAGGGCAAGCTCATAGGCACCACTGGCGATCCCAAGCGCTTGGGATGCTATGCCGATCCGTCCACCGCTCAAGGTCTTCATCGCGAAGGTGAATCCGAAACCGTCCTCGCCGATCCGGTTCTCCTTGGGCACCTTCACATCCTGGAACATCAGCGTGTGCGTGTCACTCCCACGGATGCCGAGCTTGTCCTCCTTTGCACCAACCACGAAGCCTGGCATGCCCTTCTCCACGATCAGGCAGTTTATGCCCTTGTGCTTCTTGGCCGCGTCGGTCTGCGCCATAACGAGGTAGGTGCTCGCCGTACCACCGTTGGTGATCCAGTTCTTCGTACCGTTCAAGAGGTAGTGATCGCCCATGTCGATGGCGGTGGTGCGCTGGCTGGTGGCATCGCTGCCGGCCTCCGGCTCGCTCAGGCAGAACGCGCCGATCTTCTCCCCTTTCGCCAAGGGCACCAGGTACTTCTGTTTCTGCTCCTCGTTGGCGAACTTCTCCAAGCCCCAGCAAACTAGCGAGTTGTTCACGCTCATCACCACGCTGGTGCTCGCGTCGATCTTGCTGATCTCCTCCATGGCCAGCACGTAGCTGATGGTGTCCATCCCGCCACCGCCATACTTCGGGTCCACCATCATTCCGAGGAACCCGAGCTCCCCGAGTTGCTTGACCTCATCAGCAGGGAAACGCTGTTCCCGATCACGGTCGATAACACCGGGTTTCAGCACGTTCTGAGCGAAGTCGCGAGCGGCATCGCGCACGGCAAGTTGTTCTTCGGACAGTTCGAAATTGAGTCCGGCGAGAGTGGCAGTGTCTTGCATGGTTCTGGGTAGGGATGCGAATTTAACGCTTGTGGCCCTTGTCCTGTTCCCGAATATGGCATGGATCACGGAAAGCGGGCACCTTTGTGCGATGGAGCGCTATTCAGCGATCGGCATCATGAGCGGAAGCTCGCTCGATGGCTTGGACCTTGCGTGGTGCGAATTCACCGTCGAGGGCGGGCATTGGGCGTACTGCATTCGGGAAGCCCGAACGATCCCCTACCCGGCCTCCATGCACGAACGTCTCATACAAGTGATGAACGGTACCGCCTTGGAACTGGCCCGGCTCCACCGTGACCTAGGGAGCTTCATCGGCGCGGCATGTGCCGGGTTGTTGGGCGAAGGGACCGTGGACGTGATCGCATCGCACGGCCACACCGTTTTCCACAAGCCCGACGAAGGCTTGACCACCCAGATCGGCTGCGGCGCGCAGATCGCGGCCGTCTCGGGCTTTACCACCGTTTGCGACTTCCGGACAATGGATGTGGCGTTGGGAGGGCAGGGTGCGCCGTTAGTGCCATTGGGCGAGCAATTTCTCTTCCCGGAGCACAAGGCTTTCCTGAACATCGGCGGGATCTGCAATATCGCCCTGCACGAAGCTGACAAGGTGGTGGGCTATGATGTATGCATTGGTAACCAAGCCTTGAATTCCTTGGCCGAAGAAGCCGAGCAGCCATTTGATGCAGATGGTGCTATTGCTCGCTCAGGAAAGGTGGACGAGGCTCTGCTCGCTCACTTGAACGCACTTCCCTTCCACCACGAACCACCTCCGCGTTCGCTGGGACGCGAGTGGTTCGAAGCCGAATTCCGACCGCTCCTTTCCACCACGACCTCGATCCCGGACCGAATGCGGACCGTGGTGGAACACATTGCACAACAAGTAGCTTCGGCATCAGCTACGGCGAAAAGCCCGCTGTTGGTCACAGGCGGAGGAGCACTCAATGGTTTCCTCATGGAACGAATCCGCGCGCTCAGCAAGGTTCCCGTCGTGGTGCCGGATACCGTGACAGTGGAATTCAAGGAGGCACTGATCTTCGCGCTGTTAGGGGTGCTTCGCTTGCGGAATGGTCCGACAGCATTGGCGAGTGTGACCGGCGCGAAGAAGGATAGTGTTGGCGGGGCCGTGTATTTGGGCGAGAGTGCGCATTGATGGAGCCTTCGCTCTACCTTTACGCGAACGCCACACATGAGAAGCCCAGCAAGATGGACAAAGCTTTTTTTAGGCCTTTTGTTCAGCAGTACCATACTCGACGCGAAGGCAAGCCACATGCTTGGCGGTGAGATCCGCTATTCTCCTACAGAGGACCCTTTCACTTATGAGATCGAGGTATTTCTATTCAGCAACCTGAACTCACCTGCCGACCGACCGGAAATATTCATCGACTTTGGAGATGGCGTGACCGACACCATCCCGAGAACCCTGATCACGGACTACAATTCAGAAGCTCCTTGTGCGACAGTAAGGTTGAGCCAATACCTGGTCACACACACCTATTCCGAAGAGGGAGCATACGTTGTTCGTTTCGTAGACCAGAATCGCTCTAGTGGTATCATCAACATCCCGAATTCCAATTCTCAATCCTTTTGTGTGGAAGCTGTACTCATGATCGATCAGGCTCTTGGGCCCAATACTTCGATCGCCTTTGACACACTACAGTTCAAATTCCAGAGGAATTGGAACGCCTTGATCCATGAACCCGGCGCGTTCGATGCGGATGGGGATAGCCTTGCGTTCGAACTGGTCCAACCGAATGGACACGGTTGTTTCCCCATCAACGGATATCAATACCCGGAAGGAGCGAACTACACTTGGCTCGAACCGACGACCGGCACCTACATCTGGGACTATCCGACGGTATGGGGCGAATTCGTCATAGCCATTCGCGGCACCGAATACCGCAACGGCCAACTCATCGGCCAGGTGACGCGGGACATGACCATTTGCGTGGTCGGCTTCATCGCCGGGCTGGATGATGCTGGACCGTTCCGATCGCTGACCATTGCACCGAACCTCACCAACGACCTCATCTGGATCGAGAACCCATCATCATCTCCAATACCCACATGGATCCACGACGCCCGGGGCAAGCTTGTTCTGTCCCAAACCCTGGGGTCCGGTCGTTCCTCGATCGACCTTGGCCAATTTCCGACCGGGGCCTACATCGTTTCGGCGACCAGTGCCACCGGCCAACGGTTCAGCGGTCGTGTGATGAAGCAATGAGCTTAGGGCCCAATTAACACTCTGCCGGGATAACCTTTCCAAAGCAGCCCCAAGGCTCCATCGGGTGCCGGGTTACTTTCGCAGCGACCTGTAACCGGAAGATCATGCGTGAAGCCCTGCGCCGCTTTGAACAGCGCGCTCCCGAGATCGTCTTTGAATGGAACGATGCCCCTACCGGCGCCAAGGGCTGGGTGGTGATCAACAGCTTGCGGGGCGGTGCTGCGGGTGGTGGCACCCGTATGCGCAAGGGCCTGGACAAGCGTGAGGTGGAGAGCCTGGCGAAGACCATGGAGGTTAAATTCAGCGTGTGCGGTCCTCCGATCGGTGGGGCCAAGAGCGGCATCGACTTCGACCCGACGGACCCGCGGAAACAAGCCGTGCTGGACCGCTGGTACAAAGCCGTAATCCCCTTGCTGAAGACCTACTACGGCACCGGCGGCGACATGAACGTGGACGAGCTGCACGACGTGATCCCCATCACCGAACGCTACGGCTTACGCCATCCGCAGGAAGGGGTGGTCAACGGACATATCGGGACAGAGGAGAGCGTGAAGCTCCAAGCGATCGAGCAACTCCGCACAGGGGTGAGCCTTCGTGTGGACGACACCACATACGTACCGAAACCGGGCGTGTATGCCGTGGCGGACATGATCACCGGATGGGGCGTTGCGGAAAGCGTGCGTCACTACTACCGTGTCTACGGCGGAGAACTGAAAGGCAAGCGCGTGATCGTTCAAGGATGGGGGAACGTGGCAGCTGCAGCAGGGTATTACCTGTCGAAGGAGGGTGCACTGGTGGTGGGGATAATAGACCGTCATGGTGGGGCTATCCAGCCGAAAGGCTTCACGGCGGATGAAGTACGGGACCTCTTCGTTGGTAGGGATGGGAATGCGTTGCGTATGCAGGACATGCTACCTTTCGAAGAGGTGAACGAGCGCGTTTGGGATGTAGGCGCCGAGATCTTCCTACCCTGCGCCGCCAGCCGGCTCGTGAGCCGTGACCAGGTCGATCGCATGAAGGCCCGTGGGCTGCAGGTGATCAGCAGCGGTGCCAATGTGCCTTTTGCCGACCCGGAGATCTTCTACGGCCCGATAGCCGAGCACGCTGATGAACGAGTAAGCGTGATCCCCGATTTCATCGCCAACTGCGGCATGGCGCGCGTATTCGCCTATTGCATGCAACCCGGGGTGGACCTCACCGACAAAGCCATCTTCGAGGACGTGAGCGCCGTCATCGGTAAGGCTTTGGAGACCACCTGGACACGTAACAGCACGCAGTTGCATTTGACCCGAACCGCATTCGAGATCGCACTTGAGAAACTGAATTGACAATTCCTGGCGGACCTTCCGCGTTCAATCCACATACCGAACCACATGTCCTTCGAACTTTTCGCTCAGATCCAGGATGCTTCCGAGGCCGCACGTCAGGTCTTGGAACAGACCCAAACGGCACCTGTCATTCCTCAAGAGACCACGCTTTCCGTGTGGGAACTGATCATGATGGGGGGCTGGTACATCATGGGCCCTTTGGCATTGATGTCCTTGATCGCTGTCTACATCATCATCGAGCGGACCATGGCCATCAACAGGGCGCTGAAGGATGAGAAGGACTTCATGGCGAAGATCCGGGACTATATCCACGAGGGAAAGATCGATAGCGCGCGCAACCTGTGCCAGACCTCGAACACACCGGTGGCAAGAATGCTGGAGAAGGGCATCAA
>JAGQVV010000041.1:0-1442 GCA_020437805.1 Flavobacteriales bacterium | reverse complement strand
GGTGCGGCACCCATGATCGGTTTCCTGGGGACGGTGGTCGGAATGGTGATCACCTTCCACACCATGGAGGTGAGCGGCGCTGGTGTTGAACTGAGCCAACTGAGCGGCGGCATGATGCAGGCCATGATCACCACGGTGGCCGGTCTGATCATCGGGATCCCAGCCTATGTCGGATACAACCTGCTCACCGCACGGGTGAACAAGGTGGTCCAGAAGATGGAATCCCGCACCATCGAATTCATGGAGGTCCTTGAATCACCCGCCAAGTAGTACGATCGTGGCACTGCGCGCGAGCAACAAGATCGATTCCGGCTTCAGTGTGAGCAGCATGACCGACCTGGTCTTTCTGCTGCTGATCTTCTTCGTCATTGTTTCCACCATGGTCAGTCCCACCACATTGCCCGTGGATCTGCCCGTGAGCGCGAACAAGACCAAGGAAAAGCCACAGGTGGGTGTGCGGATCGATGCGGATGGGGCATTCAGTGTGAATGACAGGACCGTTGATCCTCTGGACCTCGAAGGTGTACTACAGGACAGGATGGCCTTGATCCAGAAGGAGCCCACACTGGTGATGCACGTGGACCAACGTGTCCCGGCCGGTGTCACCGTGGGTGTTCTGGACATCGCCAAGCGCAACAAATGGAAGGTGATCCTGGCCACACGGCCCAAGTAGGATGGCGATCAGGACCAACAACAAGATCAACGCGGGCTTCAGCCTGAGCAGCATGACCGATCTGGTCTTCCTGCTCTTGATCTTCTTCGTGATCGTAAGCACCATGGTCAGCCCTTTCGCTCTTCCCGTGGATCTGCCGAAAGGGCGCACCACCACCTCCAAGGAACCACCAAAGGTGGCTTTGCGCTTGGAAAATGAGGACCAGGTGTCCTTGAACGGGAAATCGATCCCGGCGGAAAGTATCGAGGCGTACCTGCAAGTTGAGATGGCCAAACACGGCGATATCGATGCGATCATCCTGAACGTGGCACAGGATGTCCCCACCGGCCGGATGGTGACCGTACTGGATATCGCCAAGCGCTACAAATGGCGTATCGTCCTGGCCTCGGCCCCAACACCTCCAGGCGAACAACCCGCACCATGATCGCGAGCATGCAGCACGAAGAGCGGCGCGACCGCAACATTGGTATGATCATCACGGTCGTCTTCCATGTGCTGCTGGCCATCCTCTTCCTCTTCATCGGACTTACGACCTGGGACCCACCGATCCCGGAGGAAAGCGTGGAGATCGCCATGGCCGACTATGGCACCACGGACGATGGCGGCGGCGACACCCCGAAGCCCGATCCCGGACAGCAGCAAGCGACGCCGGTCCCAACGGAAGCCGACCCGGAGGATGTGGCGACTGAAGATGCCAGCGATGTCGAGGTGGTGAAGCCCAAGGATCCGAAGCCGAAACCGAAACCGAAACCGGACCCAAAACCCGAAA
>JAGQVV010000040.1 GCA_020437805.1 Flavobacteriales bacterium | reverse complement strand
CCTAACCTCCTGATCCGTAGTCAGGTGCTCTATCCAATTGAGCTACGGGTGCCCGTAAAACGGCTGCAAATATACGTGGAAATGTCTTTCGCCATTACATCCATCCGTTCAAGCGATAATACGCGATCGCCGCGTATTCCCTCAAGCACGTTACCTCCAACTTGAGGTAATTCCAAAAGGTGTAGCGCAGGTCCAGATCATCGGAAACGTCCGGCACCAGCCTACTCCCGCCGATCTTCTTGAAACTGTACTCCAGGTCCACGAACAAGGCTTGATCGAAAGCCGGCACGCCGCATGCGCCTGAGAATCCCACCTTCCGGAAGGCTCCCAAGGTCCTGTACATGTTCTCCGGTGCGGTCACCAAGGCCATGGTCCTTCCGCCCCAGGCTGAGTGGTCCATAGCCATTGCCATCGCCTGCTCTCGTGTGTTGCTGCCTTGGAGTTGAAGTTCGATGCGCTCCCGATCAACACCGCGCATGACCAGTTCATCAACCATCAAGGCCGCGGTCACGGTGTCCTCGGCATGGACAAGGAACACCTTGGCCTGTGGAAGGTCTCGCGCCAACTCCGATCCATAGTGAAGACGCAGCAGCTCGGGCCCTGAGGGCATACCACTTCCGCCAAGGACCACGATAGCGTCCACCGGACCGGTACAAACCCCGCCACCCATACCCAACCAGCGATGGGCCTGAAAGGGTATGGAGGTGAAGGCCAGAACGATCAGGATCAGGGCACTGGACCCGATCACGATGACCGCCCCTCGCCCAAGCCACAACAAGGGAACGAGGGCGGGTCTCAGGACCATCCCCAACGTAGGAAACAGATCGGACCAACGGGTCATGCCGGGAAGGTAGGGCTGCCGCAACGAACCTCCCCCAGCCTATGGCTTATAATACTTCAGAGCCTCTGGCATATAGGCCTCCAGATCCCGGACCCGGGTCTCATCGCTCGGGTGGGTGCTGAGGAGCTCAGGGGGTGCTGCACCGCCTCCGGCACTCATGCGTTGCCAGAATAACGGCGCCTCGCGCGGGTCATAACCGGCCATGGCCATGAAGATCAGGCCCATTTTGTCCGCCTCGGTCTCATGCGTGCGGCTGTACGCCAGCATCCCCAGTTGTGAACCGATGCCGAAGCTTTGAAGGAAGAGATCCCCTGCGTAGGTCGGCTTCTGCTGGTTCAGCACCTCCAAGGTCATGCCGGCCCCTTGCACCGCGATCCCCTGGCTCATGCGTTCATTGCCGTGCCGTGCGATGGCATGTGCGATCTCGTGACCCATGACCACCGCCAACCCGGCATCGTTCTGGGTGATCGGCAGGATCCCGGTGTATACCACCACCTTGCCCCCTGGCATACACCAGGCATTCACGGTCGGGTCGTTCACCACATTGAACTCCCATTGGAAATCGGCCACGCGATCCGAAGCATTGTTGTCGGTCAAATAAGTGGTGGCGGCCAACGCCAATTTGTTCCCGATGTCCCTCACGCGGACCACATCGGCATTGGATGGTGGCAAAGGTTGGTTCTCACCCAGGAACTCCTGATACTGGGTCGATGCCATCGACATCATCTCCCCTTCGCTCACCAGGTTAAGCTGGCGACGACCGGTGATGGGCACGCGTGCGCACGACTCGAACACCGCCAAGAAGACGAGCAACAAGATGGCCTTTGACCTCATGCTCATTGGATCTCGGCGGCAAGACCACGAAGCTGCAAGGCATCACAGCGTGCTTCCAATTGCTCGTAGGATCCGCGCTTCACACTGCACTTACCGTTGTTGTGCACGATCCAAGCACACTGCTCGGCTTGTATCGGATCATGCTCACATACTTCCACCAATGACCGGATCACGTGATCGAAGGTGTTCACATCATCATTGTGCAGAACGATCTCCCGGTAGGAAGCGGTTCCTTTCCGGACCTCCTCCATGACGAGTTCGTCCGGTGCGAATTCGAAGCGTGTTGCCATGGTGCGAATTTACGACGCACCATCCATGGATGTGTCAAGGTCCACCTTCCGTCGGTGGGAAAGCACGGTCAAGGCTTCGCCAGAATGGCCGGTCCGAACTTGTCCAAGAGCGCGGAAGCCTCCTGCATGGGGATGCGCTTGCCATTGAGGTAGGCCGTCACGAAGGCGTCCTTCACGCCCGATGCGACGGTCTCGTCCTTCCGCACCCGAGCCGCTTCGGGATCGAAGTACATCCCGGTGGTATAGCGGATCTTGTCGGTGCTGGTGCGTTCGGTGTTCAGCGGAGTGATGTTGAAGATCCTGCCCAATGGGACCGGCTTGCTGTATACTCCTACCTGGACCGTGAAGAAGAGGCCTGCGATGGTCTCCACCTGACGTGCTGGAGCAGCATCCGCTCCGTTGTAATAGCCGGCAGACCCGGGTGCAGCGTTGAATTCCGAAAGGATGGCGTCCGCCGTTGATGCGTACTTCGCCGTGGGATCATCAGCAGTGCTTGATACCTCCGGTATCGGGATCACGATGGGCGCACTGATGACGGCGGGTTGCGTGGGCTGCGCAGGCACTTGGCCCGTCCTTGGTTCCAGTACGGTATTTCCTTCCGCCCTTCGCGCAGCGGGCCGTGTGCCGTTCGGGTCCGCATCCGATCCATCGGTCCGAATGGTACCGTTCGAAGGTGTGGTGGGTACCGGAGTTGTTGCCACGGCCAGATCACGTTCCGCACGTGCTTCACGCATGGCGACGCCCAAAGGAATGCGCTCCCCGTCCCGATAAGCGACTACGAAGGCATCGCGATAGCCACGATCACGCACAAGGTCCTTCGCTTCGGAAGCCTGTTCGAATCCGGTGAACAGACCGGCGGTGTAGCGCACTATACCATTGTCGAGCCGCTCGCCCGTCACCGGTGTCATATCACTGAAGGTCTCTTCCGGGATGGCATTGCGGAAGGCACCGATCTGGACCTTGAACACCAAGCCTTGGGGCAAGCGCACATCGATCGGGATCGGTTCGGCACTGCGAACGCCGGCATCCTTCAGTTCGAAAATGTCGGTCACGAGCTCGTCCGGGAAACCGACCGCCAGCACTGCGCCTGAAGGAGCACTTTCGGTGATGGGCCTGTTGTTCTCAGTGCCGACCGGTCGTGTGGTCGCCCCTGCCTGACGTTCAGATGAAGCTGGGATCGAGTTGCCGGTCCTGGTCCCCGCAATGGATAACGTCGGATCGACGGTTCCATCAACGGGCGTGATCGCCGCGTTACGCTGGCGTCCGGCTTGGTCCCGTGCCTCGGCCAATAGAGCCTCGGTACGACGCGCCCGCATCTCCAATGCCATCCACTCCGTGGAACGGTCCTCGGGTACGGACTGCAGCATCACGGTGGCCTGACCTTCGTTGATACCAGCCGCTCCACGCAAGCGAGCGGCCACGTTGCTGAGCGAATCCGCCCGTGCCTCGAAGAGCCCGGATCGCGTGACCAGTACCTCGTTGCGTGCATCGCCTTCGGCCGGTGTGATCCGTCCTTCCGCCACATCCTTACGCGTGCTTTCCACCTGTGCACGCAAGGTGCCGGCAAGGTTCCGATTGATACCGGCCGCCTCTTCCGCCTCCCGTGCCATATCATACTGCTCCAAAGCACGGGCCTTCGCCTGGAAATACCGGCTTTGATCGGCATTCTCCACGACCATGGCTTGTTCCTCCGGTGAGAGGTAGTAGTACTTCACGAGCCGGTCACGCAGCACCTTGGCCTGCTCCGCGTCACGGCGTTGCAGCTCCAAGGAACGTGCCTCTTCGGACTTCAACACCGATGCGGTATGCAAGGAATCTGACGTGGACCGGGTACGGACCGCCAAAATGGTCAACTCCTCGCGATCCCGCTTTCGTGCCGTGACGGCGCTGTCCTCCAGGACCGTGGCACGATCCGCGAGCTCAAGTGAACGTTGCTCCAATTCGGCAGAGTTCCTTACTGCTGCCTTGGCCTGGATGGAAAGAAGTTCAGGGTCATAGGCTGGATCCATGGCCTCCGGTGCGAGTACCACACTCTCGCTGGTCATGAACCGTTCATAGCGCACAGCGGGATCGAGCGCTTCAGCAGGAACTTGTGCACTCGCACGCTCCACTTCATCGATCGCTTCGGAACGTGCACGCTCGGTAGCATTGGCGGCCTCGACCGCCGTCGGTCCAACCAACGTGGTACCTCCTGTCGTCGCTGGGCCGTCGGTTTCCGCACCTTTATCCGTACGGTCGATCGCGGCCTCGCTTTCAGGACCATCAGCCGTCAATGCCACGCTGACCGGCCCCGATGGAACACCAGAACTCACAGCGATCGTGCGCGAACCGCCTTCCTCCGTTCCACTTTGGGAGGTCAACGTTCCATCCGAAATGTGACCGGTACGTGCGATGGATGGATCCGTCGGGGCCCTTTCCGCATCCTGTTCCTCGGCGTACAGGGGAGCATCGATACCCAGCACTTTGCTGGCGACCTGTTCGTACGCAAGCGTCTCTCCTCTCCGGAAGTCCTTACCGATCAAGTAGTTCTTCACGGTAAGCGCACGATCGATCTCCTTAAGAGCGCTCAACTCCATGGCATATGCGGTTCGGTACAAGCTGTCCCGTTCAAGGATGTCCTCGCTGCGATCGGCACGTTTGCGCAAGCCGGCAGCACGATCGAAGAGCGTGCCCGCCTCGGCGCCCATACCCTTGGCCATGAGCAGAAGGTTCTCATCCGGCGCCAAACCCAACGTGGAGAGCTGCTTGTCAAGTACCTTCATACTATCGGTCGCAGTGCGCCATTCCTCCTTCGAAAGGAAGGCGCTGCGTTGACCGAGGTCGGAGCGGATGATCATACGCTCATCGATCAGCTTGTCCGCTTCCCGACGCTGCTTATCATACTCCTTGCGGGGCAAGCCGTTCATTCCCATTTCGATGGAATCGATCTCCGCCGTCAGGCGATCCAATCGCTCCAGATCGGCATCCTTGAAGGCCACCGCGTCATCCACCTTGGTCGACCGATGCTCCAACTTGCTGGCGTAGACGTTCTGCGCATCAGGTTGTACGGCAACGAAACGATCGGCTATGGGGTCCTGTCCGTCCAAGTAACGAACGGCCGCCCGTGGTGCAGGTCGTGCGCGATCGGCATCCAAGGGCTCGGTACGCTCCGCAAGCGGTGCTTTGCTCATCCGTTCATATTGGTCAGCGGTCTTCAAATGGGTCTGACGCATCACGCGTAGGCGTTCCATTTTCGGTAGCACGACATCACTTTGCTCCGGGGAAAGCTCTAGAATGGTGGCTTGACGTACCATTTCACCTCGTAGACTATCCGCCAGCATCAGCTCCAGTCCGCTCAGTGCTTCCGCGCGAAGAGTCGTATCCCCGATGGCTTCCAAACGCTCCTTGTCCGCAGCATAGTCGGCATGGAGCATGGCGATGATATCCTCGTCCTTCGAGTCCGGGTAGAAGGTGATCGGGGTACGGGTCATATCCACGCCATAGGTGTCCGTCCCTTCATTGACCGGTGTTCGTTCCACGATGGCCCCATCATCCGCGTTGGTTCTGATGCGCTCCTCCACCACATCCAGGGATGCCTGAAGACTGTCCTTACGAGCCTTGTTGCGTTCCGCCGCCAGGGCTTGTTCCAACTCGGCTTTCCGATTCTCCAGGATAAAGGCATCCACCTCATCCGAGGCGAGTGGATCGGATGCGCCGGAACCCTCCAAGGCGGATCCGGTATTGTCCATTTCGGCGCCATTCCTTTCCGGCCCTTCCGTATCGGCGGTGGCCTGTTCGGTGCCGGTATCCGAGGCAATGTCCGCAACGGGGGAAACGGTCCTCTCGTCGATCGCGTTCGTTCCTGCATCGGTGCGTTCGGTCCTGGTGTCCTCGAGCCCCGCAGCCGTCACTTCGGGATCGAGATCAGGATCACCAATGGCCACAGCTCCTGATGCTTCATCCCGTCCTGTATCCGCGAGTTCCTCTGCCGTTGAACCCAATATGACCTCGGTAACCTCCGCTTCCTTCACCTGTCCTGGCGACACATCGGAGATGACCGTGGAGGTACGTCCTGTTGTGTTCGTTGCATCGTCCGTCCCGTCGCGTGCAGTGGTCGATCGGCGGGCCTCGCCGGTCTCCGCACCCGCCGAGGCGAGGTCCCAATCGAAGCTGCGCGCTTCCACTTCGGCCGTGGAGGAGGATATCTGAGCATCATAGCGTTCATCGATCGCCAACGAGCCGATCCGGGTTTCATTGCCTGCGATGCGTTGTCCAAGACCTGAGACCTGCTGAGCAGAAAGATCTGTGGCCGCGCCACGTTCAGAAGTACTCGTCAAATGAGCGGTGAGCGATGCTTGCCCACGCAGCACCGCCGTACGTTGCTCCTGCTCCTTGGCCTTGGTGAAGGACTCCTCCACCTCTTTGTGCAGATAGGACAACTGTTGCTTTTGTTCCGCTATTTGACGGTCAAGCTCTTCCTGCTTGCCCTTGTTCCGTGTTTCATCGCGCTCACGCTCAGTGCGCGCTATGCGGTCCATGAACTCATTCTCCTCGGCCCGTTTCGCATTGGCGACGCGAAGCTGTTTCGCGGCTTCCTGCTCCTGTTCCGAAAGTGAGCGTCGCGCGCGCTCGGCCGGGTCCAAGTCTCCGTTGGGACCGGCCTTGGTATCCAAGCGTTCCTTGAGGGTTGTCAACAGCGGGAGCGTGGCCTTGTCGTTCTTGGCGGCCACTGTGTTGGAAAGGTCGGTGGCGAGTTTCCCCGCGGCCAGGGCACGTTGCCGGGTGGCCAAGGCTTCGGATCCAAGGTCCTGGCCGGTATACAATGCGGCCCGGGCACGCATGTTGGCCTCTTTGGAACGCTGCCTGATCCGTGCCGCCTCGACCATCGTTGCGTTCTTCTCCTCTTCGGTCGGTGCGACCTCGGCAGCCTTGACCAGATCTTCTGCTGCTCTGGCCGTGCGATCCGATTCCGAGGCTGCTTCCATGGCTATGGCATAGGCCTCTTGCCCCAGCATTTCCAAGTCGTATGACTTTCGCTCCAAGTCGGCGGCATCATCCTTCGCCAAGGCCACGGCTTGATCCAAGGTGATGTCGCCGGTGAACCCGGCTTGGGTCATGACATCACCCACCGGCACATCCGTTTCCTGGGCCTCGACGATCTCGGGTCGCTCCCCTGAGAGGTCAAGACGAGCGCGCCGCTTGATCTCATCCATCATCAAAGCGATCATATCCTCATCCAAGGGGCTGTCGAAATAATTGTGGATCACGAGCTTCTCGAGATCCCCCTGCCTGGTCAGTTCCAATTCCTGCCGATAGGCACGTGGTGAAGAAGATCTTGGAATATCCACGAGCCCGGTGTGTGTTCGACCACTCGGGCCACATTCCACAGCGAACCGGAATTGCCCACTGCGGGGTAACGATAGGATGTAGGAGCCGTTCATATCGGTCCGTACATCAGCTACCTTCTCACGTGTGGTGGCATCTTCCACCATGATGTGTGCCTTGCGATCATCCGGATCGAACGCGCTGGCATAGGTCCCCTTCAGGACCGTGAGCACCACCGGCATTTGGGCGGTGGATACCCGGTACACGTGCAGCTTTCCTTGCTCACTATCACGCCCACTGGCGAAACATGCCTCTTTGTTCTCGGGATCGACCAGATAGAACAAGTCGTCGTCCGGGGTATTCACCGCGAAGTCCATGTTCTCCGGCGGGCCGAAAACATCGAGCCCTTTGTCATAGGCGGACCGGAAGACATCGTAGCCACCCATACTGTTGTGGCCCTTGCTACTGAAGTAGAAGCTCTTACCATCCGGGTGCAGGAACGGGTAATCCTCATCCTGGTCGGTGTTGATGTAACCTGCGAGCTTCACGGGCGGTGCGAACCGACCTTCGGGCATCAGTTCCGTGCGGTAGATATCGCGACCCGTCTTTCCGTCCTTCCCGTAGCTGCTGAAATAGATCGGTGCACCATTGTTCGGGAGGTACACGAGCGTACGTTCGTTGCTCTTCTTGTCCAGACCGGACATCAGTTCCTCGGGTAAGACCACGATCTTTCCTCCGATGTCACTGAGGTCATAGAATCGGAAGAACTCATTGTCATCCACCTCCACCTTGTTCCGCACTGTGATCTCCTTCAAGTTGTTCAGAAGGCGCTGACCGTTCCTGCACTGTTTGTCCAATGCGGCAACGGAGAACCCCTCCAACTCTTTCTTGCTCGCGGTGCCCTGGTATCGCTGATACGCCGCTTGGGCCTCCTTGAACATATAGCTCAAATGGTAGGCGCGCCCCAGCCAGAACCAGGCATCGGCCGGTATCCCGGGATCCTCCACGGCGAATTTGAGGTGGCCAATGGCTTTGTCCTTCTCCTCACCACCGAAGAGCAGGCATGTCCCGAAACGGTAATTGAGAACCCTATCGCTCGGGTTGAGGCTGACGAGTTGACTGTACAGGGGAAGCGCCTCGATGTAATTCTTCTGTTCAAAGAGCCCATCGGCCTTGGCGCGCAGCTGTTGGTCACCACCCTGGGCATGTGCCAGTATGGTGAAGAGAGCGCCGATAAGTATGCCCGAAATGCGGGTCATCGTCTAAGAGGGGCCGTTTGTACCCCGAAATCGGGTGTTTGGTTTCATTCTTCGCTGTCCTTTGCCCCAGCCAAGGACATGCGACGTTCCTCGCCACGGAGCAATCGTCCGATGTTCTGCCGATGCGTGTAGAAGACCAGCAGGCACAATATCACCGCGAAGCCGATCTTGACCGGACTTGTTTCGTGAAAGACCAGCAACACGGCCAAGGGAAAGGTGATCGCTGCGGAAAGCGACCCGAGTGAGACATAGCGCGTTGTGAAAAAGACCAACGTGAATACCACTACGCAGGCACCGGCCGCTCCGGGATGAATGGCGAGGATGCCGCCGAAGGAGGTGGCGACCCCCTTCCCGCCCCTGAAGCCCGCGAACACCGGATACAGATGCCCGAGCACCGTTGCGATGACCAGGGCCAATCGGAACCACATCCAAGGCGCCGAATCGGGATCCAATGAAGTGAAGTTCGGGAGGATACGTACCGGTAAGAATCCCTTCAGGATATCGATCATCAGCACTGGAATTCCGGCCCTTTTCCCGAGCACCCGGAAGGTGTTGGTGGCGCCCGCATTGCGACTGCCGTGTTCGCGCACGTCCAGCCCGTGGAAGGTTCTTCCCCACCACACGCTGGTGGGGATGCTCCCCACTAGGTAAGCTGCCACCATTGATGCCGTTCCGTACACCCAAGGGAACTCCATGGTTC
This sequence comes from Flavobacteriales bacterium, assembly GCA_020437805.1. Taxonomy (GTDB): domain Bacteria; phylum Bacteroidota; class Bacteroidia; order Flavobacteriales_F; family PHOS-HE28; genus PHOS-HE28. The sequence goes on along the minus strand of JAGQVV010000040.1, from coordinate 30,297 downwards.
AGAGGCCGAATCGTTCGCGGAAGTCATCCGCCTTTTTCCTGTTGGTCAGGATGTACTGGTAAGGCGCTTGGTCCTTGCCGCCATCCAATTGTCGCTTGTCGTCCTTCACCTCGCTCAACATGGTATTGAAGGTATTGTCACTGCTGTAAGCGTAAAGGTAGTTCCGCGTGTATTGGAAGAAGTAGTACGACTGATCGTCGAGCATGAGCAGGATGGTAAGGATATCCCCACTGCGCTTGCGTTCCAGGTGGACCTTTCCTTTAACGTAGCGGTACACCGGCTTCTTCAGGATGCTCGCGATCCCGATCGGGCCATCGCTCAACCAGCTTTGCTCAGGGCCATCCCAACGCATCTTCACATCGGCCAACACCAATGGCTTCATGATCTCGTCCGGAAGCTTCTTGATCTCTCCTTTGATGCTCAATTCGCTGATCAATTTGTCCGAACGCTCCCGACCAAGCACTTCGCGCAACATCTTCTCATAGTAGGTCTTGGTGATATCCACTTGTTTTTGGTCGGGGTAAGCGAGGATCTCCTCGGCCATGCGCTCCAACGCGTTGTCCAAGAAGTGGAAATCGGCGATCATCACCTCCTCGGTGCTTGCTTTCGCACCATCGGCCTCGAAGCGCAAGGAGCCCACATTGGTCAGCGCCACGCGCCCAAGGTCCACGCCGTGGTCGATACGACCATCGCCAAGGATCACGCAATTCTCCACCGCCAAGCTCACAAGATCACCGGGAAGATCACGCTTGCGGATCTTGTCCTTGTTGGAGATCATGTACTCCTTGCGGCCTTCATCATAGAACAAAAGGCCTTTCGCATTGATGATGGGGTGGTCCTTTCGATCCTGCGTTCGACTGAGGAAGGTCCCATAGGTCTTGAAGGGGTCCTCGTTCGTGAGATATACCCCAGCACCAATGAGCGCACCGGTATCATCAAAGAGCGTATCCGCAACTGGAATGAAGACCTCCAAGGGATCGATCTCGCCCGTGAACGTCATCCAGTTCTTGGAAAGGCCGTCGCAGCCATGCTGGATCCGGGTGCTTCCGGAAAAGGTGAGTTCCTTGATGCTCGAGGTCAAGCGCACCTCACCGAAGAAATCGAATGCGGGGCTCAACTGGAAGTCGGCCTCCTTGGGGATCCGACCGTTCGCATAGGTCTGGTAAGCGGTATCGACGTCGATGTTGTGCAAAGTGATCCTGTATGGTTTCTTGTTCACGTCGACATAGTCCAGATCGCCGGTGGCGCTGTATTTCCGCTTGGCTTTGATATTGACCGTGGCGTTGTAGATGCGATGGTGCTTGGTCACGTAGTTCGCGGTGATCACAGCGTTGGTGAGCGGGTCCATTACGGCGTTCTTCCGGATCCGAACGCGCATGCTGTCCGGGGTCACAAGAGCATCGGCCACTTGGATGTACTGTACATCGTTGGCGGTGATCAGGTGCTTCTTAAGGTCATACCGCGCCTTGGGCGCCATGAAGCTGAGCGAGTCCTGGTCCTCCCGCGTACTGATGAAGTTGGACCCGGAGAGCTGGAGGTCCTCGTTACCAACGGCGGCCGTACGATCACTCTCAAGTTCGATGTCCCCTTGGTCCATGAACCACTTGAACCGGTCCATGTAACACATGTACTGGTTCACCGGGAATTCGACCTTCGTCTCCGTGCCATTGCTCACGAACTCACCCACACGTTCATCGAGCTTGACCGTGGCGTTCACATTGTCCGTTTTGAAGGCGATGCTCGAGGTATCCCCTTCCGTCAGGCGGAAATCCGACGTATCCGCATGCAGTTGCATCGTCTCGAAGCTGTACAGGTCAGACTTCAATGTAGCGTTGGTGAAATCGACCAGACCCGCGCCGGTCATGCCTTGTGGCGTGAGGTCCGTGAGCCCGTACAAGTACGCTTGACCATCATACATGGTCATGGCCTTGCGCAACTTTTCGACCCGCAGATTATCCTTCAGTGGCTCCAAACGGACGAACAGGTCGCTACCCACCACTTTCGGCACCTTGGCCGGTGCAGTGGATGAACGATTCGTCAAGGTATCGGCGCGACCGAGGGTACTGTCCGGGCAGAAGATCAAGGAACGCGAACTGAGCGTGGTGGTGAGATAGGCGAGTTCCCCCTTGCCCTGAAGGCCACGGCTGTTGAGGCTGATCTCGTTCGTGAAGGTGGCCTTTCGTCCATACAACGGCATACCCGCATCGCCGGTACCGCGCACGAAGCCCAAGGCATAGTCCGGCTGTAGCCCGAGCGGTTGTTTGATATCCGGGAAGATCCCACCAGAGACCAGGGTCCCCGTGAAATTCAGACCGGCATTGGTGAAGTTGTCCAAACTATCCAATTGGAAGGGATCGCTACGGTAATAGAACTTGTCCCTGGTATAGACTCCGCGCTGAATGCTGCTCTTATCGTAGAACACATAGCTTTCCTTGGCGCTGTTGAACTTGGGGTATTCCGGGTACTTCTTCTGCTGCAGTCCGCTCTTGTTGCTCGGAGCATCCAGTTCCAATGTCCCGGTCACCTGTTCCAGGACGTTCTTCACTCGTACCAGCGTGGTGAGACCCTCGTCGTTCTTTCCGAAGCTATCGGCCATGAAGCTGACCGAGTCGACGTTGAGCAGGTCGATCACGAAAGGTTCGTAGTGGAAATAGTATTCCTTGCCGTAGTACTGCAGCTTACCCGCCTGAACACTTCCACCGAAGGAGAAATCGCGGCCTTTCTTCACGGTCACGATCTTATCGCTCGGATAGATCTTCACGTCCTGGGAGTCGCTCATTACGATACGCGCCACACCCATGATGGCCAGGTCATAGTTCAGCAGGTTCACCGTGGCATTGAGACTATCGCTGTTGCTGTTGAACTGGAGCACGTCATAATCCTGCTTGCCCGCGCTGTTAAGGATGTGTTGCCGCAGCCTTGGCGTGGTCTCCACCCATTCCGTTTCGGGGTCGTAGGAGAGGTAGCCCTTGTTGGCCATGTCGATGATCAATGGCACCACGGCATCCTTCTGCATACGGCTGAACACGGCGAACTCCTGCGCATAGAACTTCCCATCGTTCTGTTTGCTGAAATCGTTCAACCGCACCAGCGGATGTATCGCATCGATGCCGAGCATGCCCACGTACCGTTTCTCCTTGAAGTAATTGAAGCTTTCGAAGCTGGCTCGGGTCTGGGTGCTTCCCTGCAGGTTGCCGAATTGCACCAACGGATCGCCTTGCTTCCAAGAGATCGTCTCGAAGTACATGTCCAGCATATGATAAGTGTCATAGAACGGCGCCTTGCCCAATCCGACATCCTTCTTGATCAGGGACAGCAATTTCTTCCCTTTCAGGAATCGCATGCTCACGCTGGGATGATGGATGGAATCCTTGTCGAGAACGATACGAACGCTCACATCATCGCTGGTGATCCGCTCGGGTTCGATGCTGAAGAAGGTCCCTCTGGTGATGATGAACGGGCGCTTGTCCCTGTAAAAGGTCATGAACGCCGGCTCCTCTTTGGTGCCGAAGCCTTGCAGCTTGGCGCCTTGCATGCCAAATCCCCCTTCAAAATCGATCCCCTCCACGATGTCCCGGATCTTCATCCGCTTATCGTAGCTCTCGAAACGCGGATAGCTCGCGGTGCCCTCCTCCACATTCGCCAACACTTTGTCCGTGACCTTGCCGAGCAGCGTTCGCTCGAAATAGGGATCATTGAATTGGACCGAATCCACCTCGAAGGTGGCGCTCTTCATCTTGATCTCATACGCGTGGGACCATTCCGCGAAGGTGGCCGCGGGCTTCAGGCCGGCCCGCTCCCAGGTCACGATACCACCTTTACCCTGCCATACCTCCAAGGTCGGCAGATAGGTACCCGAGGTGGCCTTGATCACAGCACTATCGCCTTTTGCCGTGCAGATCAGATCCATCGAAGGGAATACGACCTTGGGTATGCTGTCGAAAGCGAACGTGAACTTCCTGCTACTGCTGCGCCACTGTGTACTGGCACTATTGAACATGGTGCTGCTGTCGAACAGGTTTGCACAGGTGGAAAGGAAGGCCACCACATTCTGCTTGCGCTCTCTCTCGGCGAGCCCGGCCATGCCGGTCATCCATGCATCGAATTCCCCTGGGCTTCGACCACCTGTCGAAAAGGCGACAAGGATACCGAGGAGATCCCGATAATGCGGGAAGGCATCAAAGCGTTTCTTGGCCATGAGATTCGCCACTTCGGCGATCCTTACGCGTTGTGCCTCCGTGAAATAGGGTCCGTTCCACGCCGGTGCGAAGACCTCCTCCATGAACGGTTTCCCTTCCTTCTTGTCCGCCCCGACCACGAAGTCCGTCATTTCCTGAAGGAAGAGGGCCTGTTCCGAGGAAAACGAAACTGACTGTGCATTCGTTGCACCAGCAACGACCAGGACGAGGAACATGGACAAGGCACGCTCCTTAAACCTCTTCATGGTTTTCATCCGGGATCCTTTTCGATCTGTTTCCGACAACCAAGCAAGGACCATTCCCCTTCCTCCAACCGCTCCGCCATGATCAGGCCTTGATCGCCAGCGGCGGCCTCCAGGTATTTGCGGTCCTTCACCACGAAACCACTGAGCAGCAACGCACCACCGGGCTTCAGCGCATCGGCCATGACCGGCATCGCATCGATCAATGTATTCCGTTCGATGTTCGCCAAAATAGCGTCGTGTCGGCGGCCCACCAGGGTATTGGCGTCACCCTTTTCCACAGTGATCATGGGACAACCGTTCCGCAGCACGTTCTCCTTGGCGTTGGACACAGCCACTTCATCGATATCGACCCCTACTATGTGCCCGGCTCCCATTCGCTCGGCCAGCATGGCAAGGACCGCTGTACCACACCCGAGATCGCATACCGCCTTCCCGGCAAGATCGAGGCCCAGCATAGCACGTGCCATCATACGCGTGGTGGCGTGATGCCCGGTCCCGAATGCCATGCGCGGTGTAATGACCAATTCATACTTGAAGGACGGATCCGGCTCGTGGTGCTCGGCGCGAACGCGGACAAGCCCATCCACCTCCACCGGCACGAAACTCCGCTCCCATTCCGCATTCCAATTGCGATCGGGCATCTCCGCATGGGACCAGGATACGCTGACATGCGGGTCACGTAAGGTCATCAGCCTGGAGACCGCCAATGCGTCGAAATCGGCTGTTGGCACGTAGGCCTCCAACCCTCCGGTGGTCTCCTCGAAGCTATCGTAGCCAAGGGCACCGAGTTCCACCAGTAGGATGTCGCGCCAAGGATGGATGGGTGCGATGAGGAAGGAAACGCGCGTATGTGACAATGTCCTGGAGGTTGAACCACGTTCAGGAGTCTCCTGCTGCGCGGATGATGGAAAGGAATTGGTCTGCATCCAGAGCGGCTCCGCCGATGAGGCCACCGTTCACATCAGGGCCAGCGAAAAGTTCAGCAGCGTTGTCCGGCTTGCAACTTCCGCCGTAAAGCACAGGCACCGCGTTCGCCACATCGTTACCATGGCTGCGCAGCAAACCTCGGATGAATGCATGCATCTCCTGGGCTTCCGCTGCGGTCGCGGTGAGGCCGGTCCCGATCGCCCACACGGGCTCATAGGCGACCACGACCTTCATCAATTGCTCGGGATCCAATGCACCCAAGGCATCCTTCATCTGTGCGGAGACCACTTCGAAGTGCCTTCCGGCAGTTCGCTCCTCTTGCTTTTCCCCGCAGCAGTATATGGGTGTGATCCCGGCTTCGAGCAAGGCCTTGACCTTTTGTGCCACGAGCAGGTCCGTTTCCCCGAAGTACTCACGCCTCTCACTGTGACCGACCAGACAGGCCGAAACGCCCATGCTTGCCAACATCGGAGCGCTGACCTCACCCGTGTATGCACCTTGCGCAGCTTGATGACAGTTCTGCGCCGCCACAGCGATAGCGCTTCCTTTCACCCCTTCTACAGCCAGCGCCAAGAAAGGAAATGGTGGCGCGATGATGACCTCCACACCACTCGGAAGGCCCGACTTTGCAGCGACCAAGGTCGCTATCAGGTCCGTGGCTCCGGACCGATCCTTGTGCATTTTCCAATTCCCGGCTACGACCTTTCGCATGATACAAAGATCGCAGCGCCATCCGGACCCCGAGGGTTGGGATCGGGTCAATATCAACACCCCCCTTCGGAATTACATTCACTTCCCATGAACATGTCGCACAAGATCCCCGTTGCTTGACTGTCGTGCATTACGATCGCCGCCAGCATATGGGTGCTGGCGGAAAGACGGAGGAAGGAGCGAACCAGTGACGCCTTCTTCGAACGGAGCCACGATATCCGACGGGACCTGGTCATCGCCCGATGGAAACGATCAGGTGACCTTTTTGATCCGGGTTTTGACCGCAACGGGGACGGATCCGATGATTCCGTGATGATCTTCGGGTCGAACGAACTCATGGCAGCGATATGGGTTGACGAGGACTTCAACGGTCCTATGGAAGTGCAATACGTCCATTCCAATACAGGCTTGCTGATCTCGAAATACGAAGACCTCGGTCAGGATGGATACTACGAGGAATTCATCCACTTCACCGTGGATAGTGCGCTTACGTACCGAGTTGCCAACCACGACGGCTACTTCGCCCCGAACGAACGGATACGATCCGAAGCCAGGAATGAACCCTGACCACTACTTCTTCTGCCTGGCGGCCTTCACGTCCGCCTTGTAACGGATCTGATAACGCTCACTGTAGGGCGTATCCCATTCGAAGGCATGCCGCTCCTGGATCCACTTGGAGCGACCCACCGGCGTATCTAGCAGTTCATCGGAAAGAACAAGATCCGTTCGGACCAACGCTATATCGATGCGGATGTTCCATTCCTTGTTACGATCCGCCGGATCCATCTCAGCCCTTGTATCCACCTCCACCACCTTCCGATCATGGCCATCGGCATCATACACCAGACGATGCAAACCTCCCAGCGGAACGAAGATCTGATAGCTCCCTTGGGGATCGGTGAACACTGAATCACCCGGAACGGAATCCGTGACGACCCGCAAGGTCGCGTTGTGAACGGCCTTTCCGGACTTCGCCTCCTTGACAATGCCGAAAAGCATCAAATTCCCTTGTCCCGCAACCCCGGAAACGAGCATCACGAGGGTCGCAGTCGATAGTCCTCTTCGTACCCAGGCCCCGAACGACCGGAATGTCGATCTCCAAGTCATTTCAACATGGCCGCAGCCTCATCGATGTTCGGTGCATCATTGCAATGCCATAACCCACGTACGGTTCCTTCCTGTAAGAGCACCACACCGGGATTGCTGCGAATGGCGGTCTTGATGGTCTTCTCATCGCATTGCATGATCTCGAACGGCATCTGATGTTGATGACGGAACTCCTCGGCGGTCGCGAAGGGGCTTGCGGTGACACCGTACACGTACCAACCCTTGTTCGTACCAGCCTTCACCAGCTCTCGGATCCCGGGCAGACAATGGGTATCCGCCTTGGACATGTCATAGAGCATCACGAGAAGGACCGGTTCCGGTTCGTTGAGAACGCCCCAGGTCATATCGTTGCCTTCAACATCGGTCAAGAGGAAGTCCTGCACATTGGATTCGATGCCCGGTTCCACCTCCACGATGCGCCGATCCACATACTCGTAGTTGTCATCATCCCAAGGATACGCACCATTGCTATCGTACTCCTTCACTTCGCCGGTGGTGATGTTGCGATACTGCACGAACGCCTGTGTGACCGGAGGCACACCCATTTCCTTCTGCGCACTGATACTGTTCCCTACGGCGTACGGGCGATAATCCCGGACCGGCAGGTGCGCGAAGCAGTACCAGGAGAACGCCAGCGTAAGCACGCTTACCCACAAAGCGGCCACCCACTCCGCTCTGGGCGCTTGCAGGGTCCGCTTGATGAGGATATAGCCAGTGAAAACGACCAAGGTGAACCAAACCGGGCCCCACCATGTGAAGATGCCGCTCCATACCGCCACCAGAGCCAAGCCGGACGGCAGCAGTACCATATCGTTGACGGAGGTGTTCCATCCGATCTTCCTACGCATGAAGAAGAGCGGTAGAATGAACAACAAGAGGAACATGTCCTTCGCGAAACTCTCCCAAGGGGTCAGGCTACGCCCTACGGACCCTTTCATGGCATCACCGAAGCAACCACAATCATTCACGCAGGTCACGCCGCGTTCCGTTGCAACGCCGTCCACGATAACGGTGTATGTCCCGTTCGGATCACAGGTAGCCGTGTAGGCCGTGAGCCAACCGAAGAACAGGGTGAGCAGAAGCAGCGCCCATGTGGCCAACTTCATGCGCCCTCCGAAAAGCACCGCAAAACCGAGTACCACTTCCGCAAGGCAGGCCAGTACGGCCAAGGTCAAGGCGAATGGGACCAGGAACGGAAGATCCAAGGCGGACTCCACGAAGTACTCTTCCAATTTGTATGAGAAGCCCAATGGGTCGTTCGCCTTGATCAGTCCACTGACGATGAACAAAGGGCCTACGATGAGTCGAGAGATGTACAGTAGAATACGCATGTGTGATCTCGGATCAGGTTGGAACCACAGGAACGTGAGCGACGAAGGTAGCCTCAGCCTTTTGCAAGGCCTTCACGTTAACATGTCTTTTGCATGTGAATGACCGCCGATGTTCCAAGTGCGCCATAGCAGCGACCATTCGCATGTCATTACTGCAAGTCGCTGGCCCGCTCACTGTCGTTCCTCGTTCGACGGCCCAATGTGGGAAACCGTTGGAGCATTCCGCAGCCTGTGTGTAGCCACCTCCGCCATCAATCGATCCACCTCGGGCCTTATACGTTCCTCGTATTCCTTGTCCCAACTCAAGTAGCCAGTGGTCGGGCTGAAATTCGCCAAACCCATCGGCAGATCGAAGAACGAAAGGTCCAATCCGTCCACCTTTTCGAACAGGGTCATCTCCACGGCGACATTCACCGAACGAGCATCCCCTTCCCATGCAGCACCGTGCGTATCCACCGCGAAGCACTTCGTGACATGCCCAGGACGACTGAAACGGATAATGTAATGACCACCCTCCCTCAGGTCCACCGAATAGCGACCTCCCGCCCCGGTCATGAAGGCTTGCTCCTTCAACCCGTTGCGGTAAACCCTTACAAGAACATCGCCAAGCACTTCGCGCGAACCGAAGGTGGTGACCTCGCCATGGAGCCGCAGGTCAACGGCAGCAACGGACATGGCAAAGCCAATGAGGATGGTCAATAGAATGTATCGCATGGCACGTTCGGGGTAAGCCGAATTCACAAGGATTGCGAAACTAGGTCCACGACCCAGCAGGGCCAAGCATCAGGGGCCGCTCAATGACCCCACTTCCGAACAGAGGAATGTGAATAACGAAGGATGATCAATCCTCTTCCTCGTCCAATTGGATCATTGCGAACACGGCATAGTTCACGATGTCCAGGAAGTTTGCGTCTATGCCTTCACTTACGAGCGTAGCACCCTTGTTGTCCTCGATCTGCTTGATCCGCAGCAGCTTCATCAGGATGAGGTCCACCAACGAACTGACCCGCATACTACGCCACGCTTCGCCATAGTCATGGTTCTTACGGGTCATCAACTCACGAGCGTGCTCGATCCGCGCCTCGACCTCCTTGGTTGCCGTCGCAGCGTCCATGTCAGGCACATCCACCACCCCACGCTCCAATTGTACCAGAGCCATGGCCGCGTAGTTGATGATACCGATCAATTCCGGGCGGATCCCCTCTTCCACCTTGCTCTCTCCAACCTGTTGCAAGGTCCGGATCCGTTGTGCCTTGATGAAGATCTGGTCGGTCAACGAAGGGACCCGAAGGATCCTCCAGGCCGTGCCATAATCCTTCGCCTTCTTGGCGAAAAGCCCCATGCACTCATCCACTACGGTCCTGTACTCGCTCTGGGTGCGCTCCATCGACGGCGAAGATAATTGGTCCCATCAGAGCCCTAAGAAGGGTTGTTCGATCTTTCCTCCGGACCTTCGCGTGCAATGATGATGTGGGAACCGACTACATGGAGGATCAAGGACCGCTTGGTCGATGTACGCTTCCCGCTGGTTATGGGGATACTCAACGTCACTCCGGACTCTTTCCACGTGGAAAGCCGCGTGGACCTGGAACAGGCTTTGCGCACGACGGAGCGGATGCTTGAGGATGGTGCCGCCATCATCGATATAGGAGGGGCGAGCAGCAGGCCGGGAGCGGAGGAGGTTGCATTGGAGGTGGAGCTTTCGCGTGTGGTCCCAGTGATCACAGCGTTGCGGAAGCGTTTCCCGAATACCTTGTTGAGCATTGACTCATACCGTGCCTCGATCGCCAAAGAGGCCGTGGAGGCCGGTGCGGGAATGGTGAACGACATCGGCGCCGGACTTCTGGACGAAGCCATGCTGGAGGTCGTAGCAAAGAACAATGTCCCGTACATCATGATGCACATGCAAGGCACACCGCGGACCATGCAACGAGCACCGCAATACAAGGACGTGGCCACAGAGGTCACCTTGTTCCTCAGCGAGCGCTTGTTGGCCGCACGCAACGCCGGGATCCCGGATGTCCTGTTGGACCCGGGATTCGGGTTCGGGAAAACGACCGACCACAATTTCACATTGCTCCGGGAACTAGAACGCATCAAGGTGCTCGGGGCCCCGGTCTTGGTAGGGCTCTCGCGCAAACGGATGATCAACGAGGTGCTTGGCACAACAACGAAGGATGCCCTGAACGGCACCACCGTGGCCAACACGATGGCCTTGATGAACGGAGCATCCGTTCTTCGCGTGCACGATGTGAAAGCGGCCGTGGAAGCGACCAAGTTGGTGAACTATTCCGGTCCTCCGCCGATGCTATCCTCAGGGTCGGGCTCCACCGTGTAGCGAATGGGATAGGCTTGGTCGACCCGTGCGATGCGGGGAGCAGTGTACTCCATGTCCCATCGAATATCGTTCGTTGTACTGTCGTATGCCGCTTTTCCGATCGGTTCTTCCAAGAATGAAACATCGACTCCATCGATCGGTCGGAAGAGCCGAACATCCACGTTCATGCCGTATCCCCCATCGTCGTCGGGAGCGGTGCGAAGGTCCAACAGGATGCTTTTGGAAACACGACCCGGTGACCGGTACTCAAGCACGTACGAATGACCCACATCCAACAGGACCTTGTACCCACCCGCACTGTCGCATTGGATCGTCACGATCGGATCCCCGTTCCGGAGGACAAGGGTGGTGGCCGATGCAAGCGGTCCGTTGGCCTCGTATTGTCGGACCCGACCGTATAGAAGCAGGTCCTGTGCTTGGCATGTGCCCCCGCTCATGATGAGCAATAGAACAGGAAAACGCATGGCTGAAGTTACGATGGACTAGAAGTCCACGGTCTTCCGACGACGGCGCTTGGCGGTGGTCCCTTTGATCGATTCCTTCTTGGCCCGATCCGCAACCTCACGTTCATAGTGCACCATGAACCTGTCCACAAGACGGCGGATATTATTCGTGTACTCCACGTCCCAGTTCAGGTTACGGACGCTATGCTTGTATTCCGATCTGCCCACCGGCGAGTTGAAGAGTGTGAAGTCATATCCATCCAACCAGGTGAACAAGGTCATCTGAAGATCCATGTCATAGAACGGCACATCGGGGAAAAGTGGCACCTCGCGCGCGTCGATCCGCACGTGCTTCGTCACCAGGTCCGCCCGGTGGAACCAGATCTGGTAATCGTATCCACGCTCCAGGTACAACTCGTACTTCCCATTGCCGCTGGTAATGATGGTCTCACGCTCCACACTATCCTTCACCATTCTGATCTGCACGCCTTTCATCGCATCGCCGGTGAAATACTCCGTGACGACCCCGTGCAGGTGGATGTAGAACGCATGGCCGGACAGCGGGGCCAGCACAAGCAGCATCCCAAGGATGGACAGGCGTGATCCGAGGCGTTCCATGGCAAGTGTCAAAGGTATCGGAAGTCGGACCCTTGTACGGCAATGGTGCGGTAACGGTTGTCCAAGGGGTGCTGTTGGACCCGGGTCCGGTAATGATCCGATAATGATCCGGTGAAACCGGCGCAACATGCGGAGCAGGGCCACGGCTAACTTCGCACCCGTGTCCACCCAAGTACTATCCCGTACGCGATTGCGGCTGCACCGTGCGTTGCGTATCGCGATCTCATGGGTCATTGTCGGCAGTATCGCCGCCCTTTTCGAGCACAATGTGATGGTCCAACATGGGCTGCTCGGGACACTACAGGAACGGATACAGGAACGCATCCTGATCTCGCTGTTCGCCGGTCTTCTGGGTGGCGGCCTGTACATTTTCGTGCTTCGGGACAGATGGCGCAGGTATTCCTACGCGAAGGCCGTTTCCATCATGGCCATACTGATGGCGGTGGTGATGACCAGCGTGATCGCTTTCGTGCCAAGGTTGTCACACCCGATACCCGAAGGGTCCCACGAGGTGGCTTCCGATATCCTGACCCTGTCCTTTCTCGGGCATTACCTGTACTGGACCCTGCTCATGGCCGGCACCATGTTGATGGTCCGCCTGAACGACCAGTATGGAAGTGGTGGTATCAACTACCTCACCGGTCGATACCACCGTCCCAAGCAGGAAATGCGGATCTTCATGTTCCTGGACATGCGCAGCTCCACCGCAGTGGCGGAACGCATCGGGCATGTGGAATACTTCAAGCTCTTGAACGAACTGTACGCCGATATCACGGATTCCATCGTCTATTCACGGGGGGAGATCTACCAGTATGTCGGCGACGAGGTCAGCGTCAGTTGGTCGCTCCGCAACGGCGTCGGGAGGCAACGCTGCATCCGTTGCTTCCTGGACATCAGGAGAAAACTGAAACGCCGCGCAACGCATTATGAATCCCGATACGGTCATGCCCCACTGTTCAAGGCCGGTTTCCATTACGGACCGGTCACCGTTGGTGAGGTGGGTCTGGTGAAGAAGGAACGCATCTATACCGGCGATGTAGTGAACACCGCCGCTCACATCCAAGGTCAGTGCAACGCCCATGGCGTGGACAACCTGATATCGCAGGAATTGATGGACGTACTCCGCCTTCCGAATGCTTATCAGGTACGTGGGATCGGTAGCACGGACCTCAAAGGGAAGACCAATGCGATAAAGCTGTGGACATTATTGGGTACCTCCGATGAGGAGTGAACCCTTGTCCCTTGTTCAGAAAACGAAAGACCGACCGTCCTTGATCACGGTCACGGGTCCTTTGGGGCTGCGATACAGAACAGCATCACCGAACACCTCGAAACCATCTATCGCGGCTTCCTTCCCGAAGCGCATACGTTCGCCGGAAAAGATCCCCCATAGTTCGCGGTTGGCATTGAGGTACACGAGACCATCCCCTTGCACGTGCCACTGTTCCGGCACCACCTCGTCCACATCGATCGGACCTCCCGGTGCCATCATCTTCAAGCGGCCCGCCTCAAGATAAAGGACAACACGATCCTCCACCCAATAATCCGATGGCATGGAATCCGTGAGGGTCACGACCTCCGTTCCATCCCAGTATTTCAATTTCAATGTCCCATCCACGAATGCCAAAACACCGTCACCCGCTTTCGCGTTGATAGGGCGCAATCCGGAAAGACGCTTCCGACCTTCCTTCCACCCCACGATGAATTCATCGCGGATATCATCCCAGTATGCGATGATATCCCGGCCGCAGTATGAGACCCCAATATCCGCGCTATCCATGAGCATATGGACCTCCCCATGCTGGAACGCCAGGATGGTGGATCGGGACCGGTCATGATACGTGACGGTGTTCGCGCCTTGTGCCCAAAGCACATCATCCGACTTTTCATGTATGTCCGCCATGGGAATACGTTGACCACGCCAGAGGACGTTCAGAGCGGTTCCGGCTCCATCGATGAATGCCACCAAGCTATCCGATACAGCGAATCGCTCCACACCCGTGGCAACCACGACACCGGCTCCGGAGCGAAGCACTTTCAGGGTGTCGTGGACCATCCATGCCGCTCGATCTCCAGAGACCCGGACCTCATTCGCGCGGCCTCGCTCAACGACCCGGGTACGTCGTCCTTCCAACTCGAAATAAGCCAAGCCACCATCAGCCCCTTGGTAGAGGACGGCACCGTTCAGCGACCAATACCGTGACGGTGGAAGATCATCGATCTCGAGGAATCGCTTCTCAGCGAACACCATGAAGCGATCGGCATCACTCACGAACGGCACCATCACCTGCGCGAGGCAGGCGCTCCCTGGCCACCACAAGGTCAACAAGAACAAGCAACGGAATATCGGGTTCATACCGTACGATGTTCGCGTTCCACGCCATGGACCCGCACCTCGCGTTTGCGTCCTTTCACTGGTACGGTGTGCTGGGGACCCACCTTGAAACGCTCACTCGCGGAAGGTACCCGGCCGAGAAGTTCGGCGGAAGCGAGCAGGTCCACCTTCATCTCCTTCGCGAGGCCCAACATGCGGGAAACACTGTTCATGACATCGCCGCTCAATTCCAAGGAACGCTTGGTATGCCCGACCTGTGCGGAGATCACACGACCGCCGTGCAAGGCTGCGCGATACTGCGGCACAGTACCGAATTCCGAGCGTATCTCCTCAGCGTGCTCCTCGATGCGTTCGACGATATCGAAATAAAGATCCAGGCAGTTCTCGTATCGAACGCCTACGCGCATCGGCCAGGTGAATATCACCTCATCTCCCACGTATTTGTGGATATCCGCCTCATTCCTCAACACGGCATCCGTCATCAAGGAATAGGTCGTGTTCAGGAAGCGGAAGTAGCGGACATCCCCCATTTGCTCTGCTAGGGTGGTGCTCCGTACCAGATCCATGGTGAGCACCACGCGCTCCTCGGCCTGGGGACGTTCATATCGGCCCAACAGGAACCCCAAGAACATACGGCGTCCCATCAGCTCCTCCACCTGCACCACGAGGATAGCGAATGATGTTACGATGATGACCCGGAGCATCAGGGTGTAGAATTGCTTCATCAAGAATATCTGCGGCAAGCGTTCGGGTTGGGCCGCCCTGTACCAATCGAAGCGTTCCGAATTGAGCGCGAAACCCAGTACGATGAGACCGATGGTGAGCAGGTTCACCAGAAACACCTTTCCCAGGAACTGCAAGGGGATGGCCAAGCCCCTGAACCGACGCCCGAACAGATACTCCTCCAGGATGCCCGTCCACAATCCGAGGAGGGCCCAGGCACCGATCTGCAGGTCCATACGCTCGCCGCTGAAAAGCAGGAAGGCCGCGGCTACCGCCATGGTGACCAGCGTGTACTTCGCCAGCTTCCTCAGCTTGTATCGGGTGATCGCGGTCAAGAGGGCGCGAAAGTACGGCGGTGGCACCTGCCGATCCGTGTCGAAGATCGAGTACCACGGTCCTATCGGCACAACCTCCCCACCTTTGCATACCATCGTACCCGGCATGTTCCAAAGAACCTTGAGTTGGCTCTGGCCTGTGACACACAGCCGCACAGAAGGGCTATTCGGACCGCTCGAGGTGCGTTGGGAGAACGGTCGGAAAGTGCTCAACTCGAGGTACGGCAATCAATCCTTCGGGTCCTTGCACAGGGTTTGGCAACGGACCTTCGCGCACATCGAAAGTCGCGCCTTGGCACCCGCCTCGGTCTTGATCCTGGGCTTGGGTGGGGGAAGCTTGCTCGAGATCCTCCGTGATGATCTCCGGTCAGGAGCACCCATCACCGCTGTGGAATTGGACCCTACCATGGTGGAGATCGCACGTGACCAGTTCGACCTGGGACGATTCAGGGACTTGACCCTGGTGCTTGGTGATGCGATGATCCAAGTGCATGCACTTCGCGAGCGCTATGAACTGGTGTTGGTGGACCTGTTCGACGATCTCGATCTCGCACGTGGCGTTGATTCAAGGGCCTTCATCCAAGGACTGCGCGATCGATGTGCGGAGAACGGCACGGTCTGCATCAATACGGTAGGTCATGACCCGCATTCCGTCGAGCGCTGCGAAAGGGTCCTTCTTCATGCGCGCCGCACCTTTCACCACGTGCAAGAACTGCGCTTGGAAGGGGTGAATCGAATGTTCATAGCTTGGTGAGCAACGTTCGACGCCATGGACGCGTCATTTCGGCGATCGGCCCGAACTTTGGGCACTGGATATCCATGCCCGGAGCGATTTGACAGAACGTCACACATACCTAATGAGCCTCAGCTGCTTCCTGTTCGCAGGGAGTCTGTTCGCTCAGCCCTGCGCCATTGATATCGGTCCGGATGCTACGATCTGTGAAGGGCAGGATATCACCCTCTTCGCACCTGCCGGCTTCCCCAACTACCTCTGGAGCACCGGTTCGAACGCGACCTCGATCACCGTGAGCACCGCGGGGACCTACTGGGGGCAAGTGAGCTACCCGACCGGAGAATTGGCCACGAACGGGAATTTCAGCGGCGGGAACACGGGCTTCACCTCACAGTTCAACTACAGTAGCACGCTAACCACCGATGGCAACTATTTCATCGGTACGAACGCGGCAACATACCACCCTCAATTCCTCGGAACAGGGAATGGGGCCTTTTTGATGATCAATGCCGGTTGGATGCATTCCGGCTGGGATGCATGGTGCAACACGATAAGTGTTTGTCCCGAGCAAACCTACACCCTGAGCATTCGGGCCATGTCCTTGGCCTCGCAAGGACCTCCCCTGCTGGACTGGGCCGTCGATGGGGTCCAACAAGGACTTTGGATGCAGACCGGTTCGCAAGGCTCATGGACCACTTTCACGAACACTTGGACAAGTGCCCCCGGGCAAACGAGCGCCACCTTTTGCGTGAAGATCGCGAGTGGACACGGTATCGGGAACGATCTCGGTCTGGATGACATCAGTATCAGCAGTACGATCGTTCTTCTTGATCAGATGGACCTTGCTGTGACGCCCCTTCCCGTTGTTGACCTCGGGCCGGATGCAACCCTTTGTGTCGGGCAGAACCTGGTGCTGGATGCTGCCGTCCTCGGCGGAAGCTACCTGTGGCAGGACGGAAGTGTCGCAAGCTCTTATGTGGTCAGCGGTCCTGGTAATTATAGCGTAACGGTCACAGCCAACGGTTGCTCGACCAGTGATGCCATCGATGTGAACTACAATGCCCTGCCCCTGGTGGACCTTGGGCCTGACATTACACTCTGCGATGGGCAAAGCATGACCCTGGATGCAACCGTTCCGGGGGCGACCTACGGTTGGCAGGACGGCTCAAGCAGCCCGACGCTCAACGTGACCGGGCCTGGGACATACAGTGTTAACGTCACGGCGAACGGATGCTCCACCAGTGATGCGATCGATGTGCTCTACAACCCGAACCCGATCGTCGACCTCGGCCCGGACCGTGTGGTGTGCGCAGGAACACCAGTCCTGTTGGATGCCACCACGCCCGGTGCCACCTATCTGTGGCAGGATGGTTCGATGAATGCCACGTACACACCCGTGGCCAGTGGTGCTTATGGAGTGATCGTTACCGTGAACGGATGCACAGCAAGCGATGTGGTGAATGTGTCGATCACCCCCTTGCCGGTGGTGGATCTGGGACCGGACCTGACCATTTGCCCCGGTTCATCGGTCCAGTTGGATGCCTCGATCACCGGCGGTAGCTACCTCTGGCAGGACGGCTCCACGGATGCCACGTACGATGCGAGTGCACCGGGTGTGTACTCCGTCACCGTTACGGCCAACGGGTGTTCCACCTCGGATTCCTTCACCCTTTCCCACCATCCCTTGCCTGTAGTTGACCTGGGACCGGACCTGACCTTCTGTGCAGGCCAGAACGCCGCGATCGGCTCAACCGTGCCAGGGGCCACCTACACGTGGAGCACTGGCGAATCCTCGGCCACGATCAATATCGGCACGGCTGGGATTCTTTGGCAGGATGTGACCTTGAACGGCTGTACCGTGCGCGACTCCATCGAAGTGTTCGTGAACCCGTTGCCCACTGTTGACCTTGGGGCCGACCGCTGGACCTGCCCCGGTGTCGACGTCCTGCTCGATGCTACCACGCCATCGGCCACCTACCTGTGGAACACGGGTGCCGTGGGTGCCACGATCGCTGCCGGACCCGGCAATTACGATGTTACCGTGACCGTTGCTGGTTGCAGCAGTTCGGATGCCGTGCTCGTGAACGAATGGCCTGCCGCTCAGGTCGACCTGGGCAATGACACGACCCTATGCCCCGGAGAACAGTTGATGCTCGATGCTACCCAAGCAGGAGCAAGCTATCTCTGGCAGAACGGTTCAGTGGCATCTTCGTTCAATGTGAGCGCCGCCGGCACTTACAACGTCATCTTGACCGATGGGAATGGTTGTATCGCTTCCGATGCGATCAATGTGAGCTATGCTGCGCCGAGCGCCATCGATCTCGGTCCGGACTCCACGATCTGCCAAGGCAGCATGATCACCTTGGATGCCACCCTACCGGGCGCCTCCTATCTATGGAGCACCGGTGCCGTGAGCCCAACCATACAAACCGGGCTACCCGGAAATTACAGTGTTACGGTGACCCAGGGGAGTTGCAGCGTGTCCGACGCTGTGGATGTCCTTGTGGCTTCGTTGCCGCTCGTTGCGCTCGGCAGTGACACTACCCTGTGCCCCGGTGAACAAGTGGTCTTGGATGCCACCGGGGCAGGACTCTCCTACTTGTGGAGCTCAGGGGCCGTGACCCCGACGCTGACCGTTACCAGTGCGGGCACCTACGATGTGACCGTGACGAATGCGGCGAATTGCACTGCGACGGATGCCATCGATGTGGCCTATGCGTCGCCGTCCTCTGTGGAGCTCGGTTCGAATATTGCACTTTGCCAAGGGGAGAATGTGGTCCTGGATGCGACACTTCCAGGCGCCTCCTACCTCTGGAGCACCGGGGCCATCACCCCTTCCCTGTCGATCGACGCGGCGGGACAGGTATGGGTGGAAGTGACCCAAGGTACATGCAGTGTCAGCGACACCGTCTTGATCACCGTGAACCCCTTGCCCATGGCGGATCTTGGACCGGATGTCACGCTCTGCGCGAACGAGGACGTGGTGCTCGATGCCACTTGGCCCGGCGCGACCTACCTCTGGAACACAGGAGCCACCAGCGGGACCATCACGGCCAGTGCGACCGGAACGTACTCCGTTGATGTGGACCTGAACGGCTGCGTGGCCTCTGACAACGTGGAGGTGACCTTACTCTCCTCCACCTCGCTCGACCTTGGACCCGATCTTGTCCTATGCGAAGGCGAACAGGCGATCCTGGATGCCACCACGGCCGGTGCCTTATACCTCTGGAGCAACGCTGCCACGACCCCCACGATCACGGTAACTGAAAGTGGGACCTATTGGGCGCAGGTCACCGTTGGTCAATGCAGCACAAGCGATACCATTCTGGTGATGGTGGCCCCCGTCCCCGTGGTGGATCTCGGACCGGATCGAACTATCTGCGCTGGTGAGCATGCGCTCTTGGACGCCACCTGGCCCGGGGCCACATATCTCTGGAATGATGGTTCCATGGCCCCTACGCTCATGGCCACGAGCACGGGTACGTTCAGCGTGGAGGTTTCCGCTGGTGGATGTGTCGGTACGGATGACGTGGTCATCACGGTACTATCTCCCGATGCGTTGGACCTGGGCGCGGATATCCTAGCCTGTGAAGGCACACCCGTCGTGTTGGATGCAACGACACCGGGCGGGACCTACCTCTGGAGCACGGGCGCCACAACCGCCACGGTTGAAGTGCAGGTCACGGGGAGCTATTGGGTGGAGGTTTCACAGAGCGGATGCAGCGCGAGGGATACCGTGAACGTTCAATTGAACCCCATACCGACGGTAGCCCTTGGACCTGACCTGACACTTTGCGATGGGGAATCGAGCATTGTACTGGATGCCACATGGCCCGGCGCTTCCTACCTGTGGAACACAGGAGCGACATCGGCAACACTGTCCGTCAACACCTCGGGCACCTACACCGTGGATGTGGAATTGAACGGCTGCATGGCGAGTGACGCGATCGACGTGAACTTCGGTTCGTTGACCGTGGACCTTGGACCCGATACGTCCTTGTGCCCTGGACATACACTGACCCTCACCGGACCAACGATCATCGGCGTGACCACATGGAACGATGTGCTGGAGGCTTCGAGCTTCACTGTGGATGCAGCAGGAACCTATTGGTTGGTCTTCCAGGCATTGTCGGGTTGCACAGCAAGTGATACCATCGTGGTGGACTACGCGGATCCGGGATCGTTGGACCTCGGAGCGGACCAATTCCTGTGCGAAGGAAATTCGATCGAATTGAACGCAACGGTACCGGGTTCCTCCGTGGAATGGGAAGATGGCTCCACGAGCCCGATCCGGACCGTTTCGACCACCGGGACCTATACCGTGGAGGCCACCGTGGGTGAGTGTATCCTGACCGATGCCATCGCGGTGACCTTCAACCCGAACCCCGTAGTGGACCTCGGTGGTGATGTGGCCTTGTGCCCCGGCGCCACAACACTTTTCGATGTGACCACCACCAACGCAAGTTATCTCTGGCACGAGGGCTCCATCGGATCGGCGTTCGAGACCGGGCAGGCCGGTGTGGTATCCGTCACTGTCACCGTGGATGGGTGCAGTGCATCCGACGAAGCGTCCGTTTCGCTGTTGGTCGGCCCGACCTTGGACTTGGGGAATGACACCACGATCTGCGAGGGTGCTGAACTTGCACTGGACGTCAATGAGCCGGGCGCTACCTACCTGTGGGATGATGGCTCCACATCGGCGCTCATCACGGTCACGAGCGAGGCGACCCGTTGGGTGGAAGTGACGCGCAACGGATGCGTACAACGGGATAGCATAGCGGTATCCGTATTCTCCCCCAGCAGCTTCGATCTGGGCGAGGACCGTATCATCTGCTCCGGTACCACCACCGAATTCGACGCCACTACGCCCGGGGCCACCTACCTCTGGAATACCGGTGCGACCAGCGCTTCCATCGTGACCGGCACTGCAGCATCGTATTCGGTGATGATCACCGTTTCCGGCTGCACGGCCGAGGACCAGGTCCATGTGGAGGTCCTGTCCATGGAAGTGCCCGACCTCGGACCCGACCTGCGGATTTGTGATGGCGAGGTGGTGGAATTGAGCGTGGACCAATCAGCCACATCGATCCTCTGGTCAACGGGGGCTTCAGGTAATTCGATCCTGGTGGGCACCTCAGGTACCTACACGGTCACCTTGGATAGCTTGGGCTGCACGAGCAGTGATGCCATTGTGGTGGATATCCTGGCGTTCATTGACGAGATCGACCTGGGACCGGACCGCGAACTATGCCCGGGTGCCATCGAAGTCGTCGAAGCCACTCCTATTCCTGGGGCGAACTACCTGTGGAACACGGGTGCTGTGGGTAACATGCTGTCGATCATGGAACCTGGCACCTATGAAGTGGCTGTTTCAGGTGATTGCATCGACGCCAGCGGGACCGTCGTGATCAACCCAGGGGATTGCGCCACGTTCGTGTTCATTCCGAACACTTTCACCCCGAACGGCGATGGGATCAATGAGCTGTTCCTGCCTTCCTTCGCAGGACCCGTTGATGAATTCCAGATGGAGATCTTCGATCGTTGGGGCGAGTTGATCCACAGCACCGATGATCGCAATGCCGGCTGGGACGGGATGTTCAACGGCACCTTGTCCCAAGATGGCGTCTATGTCTGGAGGATCGGCTACAGGGTACTCGCCGCGGACGGCGTGAAGGCGGAAACCCTCACTGGCCACGTGAACCTACTCCGCTGATGCGGGGTCGGCGCGAGTGAAGCCCTCCTCCTTCCAGATGAACCTGCCATCCGTCAATAGCAGGTAGGCGAACCGGTCGTTCCGTTGGACGCGCACGACCCCGTCAGCTACCATCCCGACCTCATCATAGAGCGAGGCGACCACCATTTTCCCGTTCGGGTCCAACAGTCCCAGCCCGGTAGCCTCACCTGCCACGAGATGACCGTCCTGGACATCCAACAAACTCGTGTGCCGCACCGGGATCACTTCCTTTCCCGTGCTGTCGATCGCGCCGAAGAACTCACCCTGCTTCACCCGCGCCAGGCCCTCCACCATCTCCCAAGCTTGATCGTATTTGGCTTCCACCACGCTCTTTCCTGCGCGATCCACGAATCCCCATTTCGTCTTCTTTCGAACCGGTATCAGTCCACCAGTGGTCCTTCCGATGTCGATGTACTGACAGGGTAGTATCTTGTTGTTTCCCGTATCGATCAAGCAACGTTTGCCACCGTGTTGCACCTCGGCCAGCCCGTTGTTGAAGTCGCCCCAATTGGCCACATTGGTCACGGCCTCGTATTCCTGTGGGATCACGAAGTGCCCTGTGGTATCCACGTAACCGCACCTATCTCCGGTCACCACCAGCGCAAGGCCATCATTGAAGGTGCCGATATGATCATGTTCCGGGGCCAACAACATGTCCCCATACATGCTGACCAAGCCGGTTCGACCATTCAGCCGTACACGTGAGACACGGTCCCGAAAGCCTTCCACCCATTCGTATTCCGGCGGAACCACCCACGCTCCTTGTCGATCGATCACCCCGCTCCGGCCATCCATGCCCACGACCGCCAACCCATGGTGGAAATTACCCGCCGACCCGAAACGGAAATCGATCCGGGATTCCCCACGCGCATTCACGTAGCCGTAAGCCGCATGGTCCTGCGCAAAGGCCAAGCCTTCGTGCAGGTCGCCCAGATCCGTGTAGATCATCGGTACCACGAGTTCGCCACTGCGATCCACCGCGCCTACACGCCCTGCACGTTCCACCACGCTGGTCCCTTCGACCGGCTCGTTCACATCATCATATTCGATGGACACCACGCTTTTCCCGCTTCTGTTGATCGTTCCCACGCGACCATCACGGCTCACCATGGCTTGCCCACCCTTGAAAGGCTCCACCCACTCGTATTCGGCCTTGATCCGCTCGGTTCCCTCCCGATCGATGAAGCCCCACTTGTCCTCCCGCCTGAACGGCAGCAGCACCAAGCTCGCGGTCTTGTAGTCATCCACCAGCTCTTCCATGAAAGGATAGTCCGGATACTCGGCAATGAAGCTCGTTATCGTTCCGACACTGAGGTCCTTGCTGTAGGTCTCGTAGATGCTCCGCCAAGCATCGGGCACCCGATGGTTCTCCGGATGATCGAAAATGAACTCCCGGTACTCCTGGATCGTTCTGGAAGGCGTGCACAAGCGATAGACCTCATCCTCGGCCTGTCGCACATTGGGGTTCTCCGGATGTTCCTTGATGAAGGCCAAATAGCTCGGCAGGTCCTTTGCGGACGTGGCTTCCTCGTACACCGCTTCCTGCTGTCGCGTTCTGGCCTCGTACACCTGTTTCGCCTCCGGAAAGGCGTCCAAGAAGACCTGATAGGCCTTGGCCGTATTCGTGGCCTTCGCTTCTTGGAATGCGAGATGATGCATTACCGTGCGCGCTTCATCTCCTCGCGTGCCCCCCGGATACCGCTCCAGGTAGCTGCGATAGGATGCTACCGTGTTCTGACCCTTGGCCACTTCCCATGCCAGATCATAGACGTGCGAGCGCTGCGCCTGGATGCTCGTATAGGAAACACCCATCGTCCCGATGTATCCACGCTCCTTATCAGGGGCTTCGGAGAACGCAAGGTCCGCTTTGAGGATGAACTGGTAGGCCGAATCGATATCGAAGAACGGGTTATCGGCCCTCCCGCTGATCACGCTGAGCCCGTACCATGCCGCTGCCGGATGCTTCTTCACCTCCTTCCGGAAGATCTCACGCGCCTTGAAGTAGTCGTGGATCTCCAAGGCTTTGAAGGCCTTTTCCAGTTTACCCGCTTGAAGCGGAAGCAGCAGGAGAACGAGGATGGCCGAGAGACCGGCACGCTTGAACAATTGGGACATCGGTGCACAAAGTTAGCCGGGTCATACACCGCTCATGCCCACCTTTGCCACCCGCGATCGACCACCACTTGTTGATGGACCTGAGCCTTGACCGGATCGAACGACTGATGACCCGACGCAATGCGTGGGCCGTATTGTCAATCCTTGCGGTGCTGACCGTGGTGTTCGGCATGGCATTACGGAACGTCAGACTGGACCATGATTTCGAGAGATTCTTCCCGACGGACGACCCCGAATTGGATCATTACCTGGCATTCAGGGAACGCTTCGGTCATGACAATGACTTCCTGTTGGTGACCGCCACGAACGACGGATCAGCCTTCGAACGTGGGTTCTTGGTCGCATTCGACAGCCTTGCGGGTCGCTTGGAACGGATCAAGGATGTGACCGAGGTGATCAGCATCACCCGCATGAGCGAACCACATGTCACCCCCGTTGGCGTGTTCCAAGTGCCTTGGCTGCGAACGGCATCGGACTCCACCATCATGGCTGATTCCGCGCGGATTTGGCAGGACGAACGCGTGCGCTCCGCCTTCTTTTCCGTGGATGGAAGAAGCATCCTTCTGGTGGTGAACACGGTCCATGGTATCAGCAAGGAACGGAGCGATGACCTGATGTCGGCCGTGAACGCGGTGACCGAAGGGTCGACCCTGGGCGATATCCGCATCGCCGGACGCATCCACGGCCAATACTGGTACATCCAGAAAATGCTTCGGGAACTGCTCTTGTTCTTCAGCGTCTCCGTGGTGCTGCTGAGCATCTTCCTATTCATCGGCTTCAGAACGGCGTGGGGTGTGGTGGTCCCGATCGGGGTGGTGGGCCTCTCGGTACTGTGGCAGGTGGGCATGCTGACACTGATGGGGAAACCATTATCGATCCTTACCATGCTGCTCCCCACGATCCTGTTCGTGGTGGGCATGAGCGATGTGGTCCACATCCTCGAGCGATACATCGAGGCGCTGCGCCTTGGCCATGGTAAGGAACGTGCGCTGGCGATCACGTACAAGGAGGTCGGCTTGGCAACGACCTTGACCTCGATCACCACAGCGATCGGTTTCGCCACATTGCTTACCAGTGGGATCCAGCCGATCCGTGAGTTCGGTGTCTACACCGGCATCGGGGTGATCCTGGCTTTTCTGCTGGCATTCTCATTGCTCCCTGCCGTGCTTCTGCTGGTTCGCACCCCGGTACAAGCGAAGACATCGGAGCTCAAAGCCACGTGGTACCCCATGCTCCATGCCCTCTTCCAATGGGTGCTGCGCAACCGGCGTCGCATCCCGTGGTACTTCGGTGCATTGGCCGTGCTCTGCGTGATCGCCATGTCCAACCTGAAGGTGAACAACTACCTCTTGGAGGATTGGCCGGAGGACGACCCGCAGAAGCAGGACTACTACTGGTTCGAGGATCAATTCGGCGGGGTGCGGGGCTTCGAAATGGAGATCTCCGTACGCTCGGCGGACGCGAACGTGTGGGACCTCGATGCATTGCGCGAGATGGAAGCGGTGCAGGACTGGATCGAGCGCGAATACAAGGTCCGGTCCATCCTGAGCCCGGTGACCGTGGTGAAGACCCTGAACAAGGCCTTCAACGGAGGTGGTGCCGCCTACTACCGCCTTCCTGACACCCAGGAGGAGACCTTTCGATTGGTGAAGAACACAAAGGCGGTGAGCGGAAGGGTCGCAATGGATGCGCTGGTCAGCGCGGACGGTCGAAGGGCCCGCTTGACAGGTAGGATGCGTGATGAAGGTGGCTACATCCACAAGCAACGGAACACCGAGATGGATGCTTGGATCTCGGAGCACGATGGCATCTTGGAGTACAGGCAAACAGGAATGGCCTATTTGATCGACCGCAACAATGAGAAGCTGAGTGCCCAGCTCATCGGCGGGCTTTCGATCGCCTTTCTGCTGATCGGCAGCATCATGGCCTGGGTGTTCCGGGACCTGCGAATGACGGTGATCTCCTTGGTCCCGAACATCTTTCCACTGTTGTTCGTCGCTGGAACCATGGGCCTCTTCGCGATAGACCTCAAGGTGAGCACGGCGATCATCTTCACGATCGCCTTCGGCATCGCGGTGGACGACACCATCCATCTGTTCGGAAAGCTCCGGATCGAATTGAACAAGGGAAAGAGCCTGCCCTACGCCATGAAGCGTGCCTTCCTTTCGGCCGGAAAAGCCGTTCTGGTCACCACGATCATGCTTTGCTCCGGGTTCGTCGCGCTCATCGCTTCGGACTTCGCCAGCGTGCACAACATGGGCTTCCTGGTGAGCATCACCCTTGCATTCGCCGTGGTGGCCGATCTGTTCCTACTGCCGGTCCTGGTCCTGCTGCTTCTACCGCCCAAGAAGGCCATTCCGAAGGGATCCCTGAAATGAAGTACGGGCCTCGCGGCCCGTTCCATTCGGACCCTGCGAAGGCTTAGAGTGAATCCCACATGCCCTTGAAGTCGGCATCCTCCATGTAGGCATCCTTCCCGACCGTCGCGTATCGCTTGGCCTTGTCGCGCTGTCCTTTCGAGACCAGGTAATCCGCATAACGGATCAAGCCGTTCTTGAGCAGTTTACGCTGATCCGGCGGCAATGTGGTGATGTCCCCGGCTGCGGCGATGGCCTTGTCGTACTCCGCGATGGCCATGTCGCCTTCCTTCGCCATGTTCTTCTTGTAGTGGGCGAGCGCAAGCATCAGCCAGGCGCCGGGATTCTCCGGGTAGTAGCTGGTCATCCCATCGAACATGTACTTCGCCTTGCTCAGGCCCTTGGGGTCGTCCAACAGGTTCTCACCCTCCTCCATGGCCATGGTGTTCAACGAGGCCCAGTAGTCTTCGTAGTTGTGGAAGAACTCCAACTCCTTGTCCTTCTTGCGATACTTCTCCGCCCATTTGATGGCATCGCGTGAGGCTTTCGGATAATCCACCGCGTACTTCTCCTGCTTGGACATTTCGAAGTTGCACATGCTCATGTAAAGGAAAGGCAAGGCATCGCGCTTCGTGTCGTCGTGCTCGGTGTAGCCGATCGCTTTGTCCATGCACTTTTCGTACTTCTCATCCACGTAAAGCACCAACAGGTCCTCGTAAACGTGCTTCTGGGCTTGGACGGCCAGCACCGCCGTCATTCCTAGGGTAAGCAGAATGGTCTTCATGTTCATTGGTTGTGGATCTTCTCGGGCAAGGAACATGCCGAAGGTAGGAGAGCGACCCGAATAGTGCTGCTTTGGCCCTTGTGAAGATGTCCATATTCGAGCGTGGGATCAGCATTCACCCATGGACACCCGGGGCGTTGAGCGGAACCTTTCCACCATGCTGATGGTCCCACATTTCCTCATCTTCGCACCCTCGCCATGCACATCGACATCCTTAGTGCCGTTCCGCGCCTGCTCGACAGCTGGTTCGAAGAGAGCATACTGAAACGTGCGCAGAGCAAGGGCTTGGTGGAGATCGAGGTGCACGACCTTCGGATCTGGAGCACGGACAAGCACAAACGACTGGATGATTATCCCTTCGGCGGTGGTGCCGGCATGGTCATGTCGGTGGTACCGATCCATCGGGCCATTACGGAGCTCCGTGCGAAAAGGACCGTGGATGAGGTGATCTACATGAGCCCCGATGGTGAACTACTTTCCCAAGGATTGGCCAATTCCCTGAGCCTCAAGGGAAACCTCATCATCCTCTGCGGCCATTACAAGGGGGTTGACGAACGCGTTCGAGAGCATCTGATCACGCGCGAGGTATCCATTGGCGACTATGTGCTAAGCGGCGGTGAACTGGCCGCTGCGGTACTGAGCGATGCCGTCATCCGATTGCTGCCCGGCGTGCTTGGCGACGAGACCAGCGCCTTGAGCGATAGCTTCCAGGACGGCCTCCTGGCCCCGCCGGACTACACCCGGCCTGCGGACTACCAAGGGTGGACCGTACCGGAGGTGCTGTTGAGCGGCCATCAGGCCAGGATCGAAGCATGGCGCGCGGAACAGGCCCAGGAACGCACCCGCCAACGCCGCCCCGGACTTCTGGGAAGGAGCGATGAGACAGGGGCTTAATGGGGATCCATGAAAGTTGCTTAATATTGCGGCCCCAAATCCAACGGGTACCGTATCCCTCGACCGTGTCGGGGGCGCTGGGTCAGCCCACAACAATCAAGGCCATGGACCGGATCAAGCAACTCGAGAAGGAATACGCTCCCACGAAGCCCATGGAGGCTTTCAAAGCAGGTGACACCATCACCGTCCACTACAAGATCGTGGAAGGCACGAAGGAGCGGATCCAACAGTTCCAAGGTGTGGTGATCCAGCGCAAAGGCACCGGAAGCACAGCCACCTTCACCGTAAGGAAGATCAGCAACAACGTTGGCGTGGAGCGGATCTTCCCTGTGGCATCCCCCTTCATCGACAAGGTGGACGTGAACAAACGCGGTCAGGTGCGCCGCGCGCGCATCTTCTACCTGCGCGGTCTTCGCGGCAAGAGCGCCCGGATCACGGAGAAGCGTCAAGTGGTGAGCGAGACCAAATAGGCTCGAACACGCGAAGAATGAACGCTCGAAAGGCCCCGACCCCGGGGCCTTTCGCTATTTGCAATGGGAACGAGCACTACATTCGTGACATGGGCATCCTGTGGAGCTTGATCGTCGGAGGTGTGGCCGGCTGGCTCGCTGGCCAGTTCATGAAGGGTAGCGGCTACGGCTTCGTGGTCAACATCCTGCTCGGCCTCGTAGGAGGCTTTGTAGGTGGTTGGGTGTTCGGGTTGCTCGGCTTGGATGCCACCAACACCATTGGCCGGATCATCTGCGCAACGGCAGGTGCCGTGCTGATCATCGTGGTGGCCAGGGCGATCAGGAGGTGACCCACGGTCCGATCAGCAATTGGCCCTGATCGGCAGCAGCAATCCGCCCCCTTTGTTCCACTGCGCTCCAGTTGCCTTGGACGTGGTTCACCCTTGCGCTGGCATCACAACCACGGTATCACGTATGAAGGCTGCTAGGCAGGTCGGTTCCGGAGAGGCGATCGCGATCCCGGACACCCCGAGCGGGCGAGGAACATCACTGGCAGCCCGGTGATGACTGCATTATTCGCAACGTCCTTCCGCGCTAAAAAATCGCAGCCCCAGTTCTGGGTGTTTCTTGCGTATCAGACCGAGAAGATCCGAGAGATGAACAGAATTGTAGTTCTGTTCACCAGGCATACCAAAGAGCCCTTCATCATACTTAGTGGTCAGTAGATCCAGAACGTAGGTCTCTTGACCGGTTGAGGATCGAGCAACAAAGTGGACCGTTGAGCAGGTCCGTCTTGGCGGATAGTCCGTGGGTTCTAAACTGCGAAGCACTGTCATTAACCTACTCTTCAGTTCGGCATCGCAAAGAGCCCTTGGCCGTAGTTCAGTAGTCTCAATTCAACATGGTCAGCGGAACCGAAAGCTCGACCGAGAATAGGTCGCGAATCCTTGACTTGCTCCCGGATCGAAATGATCAAGAAGGCCAGTAGTACCACAACGATCGCAATACCCTTGAACTTCAACATTGCGCGAATGGAACTTGGCAATACGCAATTGCCAGGTTCAAAGAGATCAAGGAGCCGTCGGGATAGACAAGCATCACTCCCCTACCAACTCCTTGTTCCTGTTCGGGATATCGGCCTTGTCGAAGCTCACCTTCTCGTCCTCCTCCTTGAGCTTCAGGACCAGCGCCAAAGCATCCGGCACCACATCGCTGCATAGGGTCAAGAAACTGCCGGGCTTGGCCGTGCTGATGGCGTAACGGATGGCCTCCTCTTCCTTCTTGATGATCTTGTAGGGTTTGTTCGGGTCAACCTCCGTGATGCCTTTCACCATCAAGGCGATGATGTCATCGTCGCTCCGGCCACGCAGGTTGCGGTCCTGGCGGATGATGATCTCATCGAACATCTGTGCGCTCAGGCGACCAAGGTTCACGGTATCCTCGTCGCGCCGATCGCCAACGCCAGCGATGACACCCACTTTCGGGCTGTCCGGGATCTTGCTGATGAACTTGCCGAGGGCCTCGAAGCCGTGCGGGTTGTNNTTGTGGGCATAGTCCACCACCACTTGGAAGTTCCGGAATTGGAAGAGGTTGAGGCGACCGGGCGTTTGTGCTGCGGAAGGAACGAAGGTCATGAGCGCTTGGCGAATGTCCTCGACCTTCATCCCCTGCACGTACGCGGCCAACACCGCCGGGAGGACGTTCTGGATGTTGAAGACGGCCTTACCTCCGTACGTCAGGGGTATGTTCACTGCTTTCTCGATCCGCAGCTTCCATTCGCCTTTGCTGATGGTGACGTAGCCGTTCTCGTAGATCGCGGCGAGGCCACCGAGCTTGCAGTGCTGGCGGATCAAACGGTTGTTCTCGTCAAGGCTGAACAGGGCGATCTTGCAGTTGGTCTGCTTGCGCATGGCCATCAC
>JAGQVV010000312.1 GCA_020437805.1 Flavobacteriales bacterium | reverse complement strand
CGCCGTCCAACATGCCATTGCAAGAGATCGCGGTCCCACCGGGATGTGTGAATACCTGCAACGTGGGCGCGAGCTCTTCCGGTGCGACCACCTCGATGGTGTTCTCCAGCAGGCAACCATTGATGTCCGTGATCGCGATGGCATAGCTCCCGCCAAGGAGGTCGGTGATGTCCTGTTCCGTTGAACCAAAGCCGTTCGGACCGCTCCAGGCGAATGTGTATCCGCCGCTACCACCGGCCACGATCAGGTCTATGGCGCCGTTCGTGGCATCACTGCATGTGGTGTTCGATCCACCCTCATAGACGGAAAGCACACTGCTCATGTACATCGAAGTATCGGGCTGGGTCAAGGTCACCGTGGTGAAGAAGCTGCACTGGTTGGCATCGGTCACCACCAGTTCGTAGGCATAATCGCCGGCAGGCAATCCGCTGACATCCTCGGTGACGAATTCCAGGCTATCAGGTCCGCGCCAGCTGAATACATATGGTCCTGTTCCACCGGTCACCGTAGCGTCAATGCTGCCATCGCTCGCGCCGTAGCAGCTCACGTTGGTACCGCTCGGGTAGAGGGATAGTGCGAGCTCGGCCTCCACACCGTTGTCAGGTTCCGATAAGACGATCGTGGTATCCAGCACGCAGCCGTTGTGGTCAATGAGGTTGACATCGTACGCTCCTGCGACAAGGCCGAT
Source organism: Flavobacteriales bacterium (assembly GCA_020437805.1). Lineage (GTDB taxonomy): Bacteria > Bacteroidota > Bacteroidia > Flavobacteriales_F > PHOS-HE28 > PHOS-HE28. Next base: position 2,541 of record JAGQVV010000312.1, on the reverse strand, counting down.
GTTGGACAACGAGTTCGAGGAGAAGCCGTCCGGGCCGATCATGGTGACGGTGTATGGGGCCATTCCACCTTGTGGGTCGAGTTCGATCACGCCGGTGCTATCACCTTCACATTGGATGTTGTATTGGCCATAGAAGGAAACGTATGTGCCTGTGCTGATCGGAGCAGGACCTTCGAGTTCAACTACCTGCGTCATGCTGCAACCCAAGGCGTCGCTCACGGTCAGGGTGTACGTTCCATTGGTCAGGTCGCTCAGATCGGCATCGTTGGCACTGAAACCGTTCGGTCCGGTCCATGCGATCTGGTAGGGTTCCCCACCGCCGGTGAGGGTGGTCGTGATGGAGCCGATGTTCCCGTTCGCACAGTCGTTGGCCGTTGAAATGAAGGCTGCATTCAGTGGCTCGGGTGCCACCAAAGTGACGGTAGTGTCCAACGAACATCCGTTAGCATCGTGCACGATCAAAGTGTAGTCACCCGGACCCAGATCGCTCAGATCCTCCAGTTGTGATGCGAAACCGTCAGGTCCATTCCAGTCGAACGTATAGGCCGCGGTTCCTCCGGAAACGGTGAGCGTGATACCGCCATCGTTACCTGTACAGCTCACTTGGGAACCACTGAAGTCCGTGAACTCGAGCACGACGTTCAGTGGGTTCGGTGACGTGAGGGTTGCACTACCACTGGTGGTACAGCCGAACACGTCGGTCACCACAAGGTCATAGGTACCTGCTTCCAGCATGGTAAGGGCCGACTCGGTGGATGTGAATCCATCCGGTCCGCTCCAGGCATAGGTGAAGCCGGGCATGCCACCGGTGACCTGCGCGCTGAGCACCCCGATGGAGGTCTCCGAGCATGGGATGTTGTATCCGCCACTGTACGTGACCGAGGAGAGTTCCATGGCGAGCGGTTCTGGACCGCTAATGGATGTGGTGTTGATGCTTTCACACCCATTCGCATCGGTCACGCTCAAGGTGTAGTCCCCGATCGTGAGGTCGAGTATCTCCGTGGTGGAAGCCGTGAACCCATCAGGGCCGGTCCAGGCGATGGTGTAGGGTGACGTTCCTCCGGTGATCGACGCGTCAATGCTGCCATCCGCAGCGCCACCGCAGGAGATCTGCGTGCCATTGGGGAAGGTGCTGGCAAGCAGCTCGGCTTGCACCGTGAGCGGCGCGGTCAAGGTGAATGATGCGGTCGCCTCACATCCGTTCTGGTCGGTAACAGTGACATCAAAAGTTCCGGAGCTGATGTTGGCCAGGTCCTGATCCGCGCTACCGTTGTTCCAGGTATAGCTGTACGGTGCCACACCGCCCACCACGCTGAGGTCGATGCTGCCGTCCGTTGCCCCTGCGCAACTCACGTTGTTCCCATTGATCAGGGAGAGTTGAGCACTGAGGTCCAGTACGGTGGGTCCATCCACTTCGACGGATGCGCTTTGTGTGCAGCCATTCGCATCGGTAACGAGGACGCTGTAGTTCCCTGGCCCGATCGCTTCGATGTCCTCAGTTGTGGCACTGAATCCGGCTCCTTCGCTCCAGAGGATCGAGAAAGGTGCTGTACCTCCCATGATCGTGAGGTCCACGGATCCATCATCGGCCCCGTAGCATGAAACTTCGTAGCCGCCGATGAAGGCGCTTGTGAGTGTTTCGAGTTGGAGCACTTCGGCCGTAGTGAGAACGACCTGCTGTTGGAAGGCACAACCGTTGTCATCGGTGACGGTGACGTTGTACGTTCCAGCAGCGAGGTTGTTGATGTCCTCATCCGCACTGCTGAAAGCGTTGGGTCCGGTCCATGCGATCACGTATGGTGCGGTTCCTCCGCTCACATCCAGCGCAATGGATCCGTCGGTCGCGTTGGCGCAACTCACGCCATGACCGCCCGCATAGGTGAACGGTGTGACATTGACCTCCAAGGATCCGGGTTGGTTCACATTGAATGCCTCGCTAGATGTACAACCGTTGTCGTCCGTTACGAGCAACGTGTAGATACCAGCTGGCAGGTCCTGTATATCCTCGTCTGAAGAAGTGTATCCATCCGGCCCGCTCCATGCGAAGGAGTACGGTGCGGTACCTCCGTTCACGCTCGCTTCCACGGCACCGGTAGCCGTGCCCAAGCAGGCCGCAGTGGTGATCGAACCGGCGATGCTGATGACGCTGGGTTCGGTCAAGGTCACGCTGGTATCGATCCTGCAACCGAAACCATCGATCGCAACAAGGCTGTAGGTGTCCGGACCAAGGTCCACGAGGTCCTCGATGCCGGTGGAAAGCCCGTTGCTGTCCGACCAGGTGTGGGAGTATGGACCTTGGCCGCCGCTCAACACCAGGTCGATCGCACCATCCTCGCTGCCATTGCACGAGATGCTGGTGATCTCCAAGGCGAGTTCGAAGGCGGACGTTGCGCCAAGGATGGTGACCGGATGGCTTTTCGTTTCCGAACATCCGTTGTTGTCGTTGACACTGACCGTATAAAGTCCCGGTGCGAGGCCACTGACGCTGATCCCGTTCGTTACAGGAACAGTATTCCACGATACGCTGTACGATCCGCTACC
>JAGQVV010000311.1 GCA_020437805.1 Flavobacteriales bacterium | reverse complement strand
TGGGTTTCCACTCGTGAAGATAGGCGCGCAGAACGATATTGAACAAGGACCGCTCAACCTCATGCGCAAGTAGCGCGAAGGTCCTCAATGCTTTCCCTGCGCCGCCAGCCAGCGCTCAGCATCCAGCGCTGCCATGCAGCCGGAACCCGCTGAGGTAACGGCTTGGCGGTATACGTGATCAGCGCAATCGCCGGCCACGAACACGCCGGGCACGTTGGTGCTGGTGCGGTCCGGTGTGTGCTTCAGGTACCCCTGTGCGTCCATGTCCAGCCAGCCCTTGAACACGGCGGTGGCCGGCGTATGGCCGATGGCAAGGAAGAGGCCGGTGACATCCAAGGTTCCGGTCTCCTTGGTCTTATTGTTCACGATGGTAATGCCTTCCACCACGTCCTTGCCCAGCACGTCGGTCACCTCAGTATTGTATAGCACCACGATGTTCGGGGTGTTCTCCACGCGATGCACCATGGCTTTGCTGGCGCGGAATTCATCACGGCGTACCAGCATGTACACCTTGGGGCAGAGCTTCGCGAGGTAGGTGGCTTCTTCGCAGGCACTATCGCCGGCACCCACGAGGGCAACGGTCTGGCCTTTGTAGAAGAAGCCATCGCACACGGCACAAGCGGTAACGCCACCGCCGATATCGCGCAGGCGGATCTCATTGGGCAAGCCCAGCCATTTGGCATTCGCGCCGGTGGTCACGATCACGGTATCCGCATGGATCTCGGTCTTCTCATCCACCCACACCTTGTGTACGGGGCCGGTGAAGTCCACCTTGGTCACCCAGCCGTTGCGGACGTCGGTACCGAAGCGTTCGGCCTGTGCCTTGAGGTCCTCCATCATCTCAGGTCCGGTGCGCCCGTTGGGATAACCGGGGTAGTTGTCCACCTCGGTGGTCTGGGTCAATTGCCCGCCCGGCAATGGTCCTGTGATCATAACAGGTTTCAGGTCGGCACGCGCGGCGTAGATGGCGGCAGCGTATCCGGCAGGTCCGGAACCGATGATCAGGCAAGAGAGGTGTTCAGGCGTGGTGCTCATGGTGTTCAAAGAGGCGGCAAAGGTAGAAGTAGGGCGGAAGGCTTCCTGCGGATGGTGGTAAGAATGCAAACTGGTCGGCACGGACCGAGGTTCCTGACTACGGAAAGCAGATCACGGTGTCCAGGCTCGCTGAGTATCCAGCCCATACACCAAGGCCGCCGCTTACGTTGCTGCGCACATTGGCGGGATTGCTGAAGAGGTCTCCGGCCGATGCGACATTGTTGGCGTACGAGTCGTAGAACTTGAACACGCCTTGATCGATGCTCGTGAATTTCACCACCACCTCATCGCCTCGTTTGAAGAAACCCGCTTCCTCGTTGTTGTCGTCCTCCGCCGTGCTGTATGCTTGCGACCCTCGGTTGTAGTTGAAATCGAAGGTGAGGCCGTTGATGTAACGGTCCTCGAACACGGAGAAGAGCGGGGCGATGAAGGAATCGTCCTTTGCCTCACCATCCTCGCCTTCATTGATCCGTTTGGCGAACCAGCGGTATTGGTTGCCGAGGATAGCGGGGTCGGAAAGGGTGGCCCAGATGAAGCCCAAGCTGTCGTCGTTCGCATCGCGTTGGGCCAATTGGAACCACAGGGAATCAAGCGCCACCACAGGCGGGATGGTGGTGGTGCTGGTCAGGCTCTTGCCATCCGCTTGTACGTCCAAGCGATAGCTTCGGCCTATCTCGCCCGCGAGCGAACCATCGAGGATGGTCCAGGCACAGATGTTCACCGAGCGCAACAGGTCGATATCGATCCCGGTGGCCTCTGCGGCGATCTCCAGTTGCTCGTCGGTAAGGTCCCCGCTGCAGATCCGGTCCAGCACGTGTGTGGACTCTCCATCGTGGATGCTCACGGTGGCTTCCGTGATGTACCCATCGGC
>JAGQVV010000310.1 GCA_020437805.1 Flavobacteriales bacterium | reverse complement strand
ACGTACATCGAGAAGGACCTCTCGGTGAACGACGAGATAGAGAAACTTCGCCTGAGCACCACCAGCGCCCTGCTCAGCGGCCGTCGCAACGTCATCGTGGTGGCGAGCGTGTCCTGTATCTATGGCATCGGGAACCCGGCGGAATTCCACAAGACCATCATCCACTTGGAACAGGGTGAAAGGATCACCCGGAACAAGCTGCTGCTGCTGCTCGTGGAAGCACTGTACAGCAGGAAGGACATCGACCCCGGTCGTGGGAATTTCCGGGTGCGAGGTGATGTGGTGGAAGTGTTCCTGGCGAACGACGACGAAGGTATCCGTATCCATTTCTGGGGTGATGAGATCGAGCGATTGGAACGATTCAGCCTTCCGGACAATCGCGCGCTCGGCGCCGAGACGAAGGTCACCATCTACCCTGCCACCATCTTCGTAACGAGCCGCGAGACCATGAACGCTGCCATCACCTCCATCCAAGAGGACATGGTGAAACAGGTGGAGTTCTTCCAGGAGATCGGGAAGCACCTGGAAGCGAAGCGCCTGGAGGAACGGGTGACGTATGACATGGAGATGATGCGCGAACTGGGCTACTGCTCGGGCATCGAGAACTACAGTCGCTATTTCGATCAACGGGCCACGGGCCAACGACCGTTCTGTTTGTTGGACTACTTCCCGGAGGATTTCCTGATGGTGATCGACGAGAGCCACGTAACGGTGAGCCAGATCTCCGCGATGTACGGTGGTGATCGCTCGCGGAAGAAGAACCTTGTGGAGTACGGGTTCCGCTTACCCAGCGCCATGGACAACCGTCCGCTTAAGTTCGAGGAGTTCGAAGGGATCATCGGCCAGACCTTGTTCGTGAGCGCTACACCGGCGGACTACGAGTTGAACAGGAGCGAAGGCGTGATCGTGGAACAGGTGGTCAGGCCCACCGGACTGTTGGACCCACCGATCGAGGTTCGGCCGAGCAAGGACCAGATCGATGACCTCTTGTACGAGATCCGTAAGCGCAGCAGGATCGAGGAGCGTGTGCTGGTGACCACCTTGACCAAGCGCATGGCTGAAGAGTTGAACGAATTCCTGGGTCGTAACGGGGTGCGCTGCAAATACATCCACAGCGATGTGGAGACCTTGGAGCGTATCGAGATCCTACGCCAACTGCGCCTGGGCATGTTCGACGTATTGGTGGGTGTCAACCTGCTGCGCGAAGGATTGGACCTCCCCGAAGTAAGCTTGGTGGCCGTGATCGACGCGGACAAGGAGGGCTTCCTGCGCAGCAACCGATCATTGACACAGACCGCAGGACGCGCGGCACGTAACGTGAACGGCCTCGTTATCTTCTACGCGGACAAGATCACCGACAGCATGCGGCGCACCATCGAGGAAACGGAGCGCAGGCGTGCGAAACAGATCGCCTACAATGAATTGCACGGTATAACACCGACGCAGATCAAACGGGACCGTGGTGATGTACTGCGCCAGACCGCTGTGATCGAGATGGTGGACGGTGAGCGCAAACACGCTTACATGGAGCCGGAGACCTTGAGCCTGGCCGCCGATCCGGTAATGCAATACATGAGCATGGACCAACTGCTCAAGAACGCCGAGGTCCTGGAGGCAAGCATGCGGAAGTCGGCCAAGGAGTTGGACTTCATCGGCGCCGCTCAGCTCAGGGATGAGCTGTTCGCGCTGCGCAAATTGATCGAGGACAGGGAGAAGGCCTCCAAGGAAGCCTAAGGTTGTCGTTGGGCGGTCCGCAGGCCGGATGGTAACTTTGTTCGTAAGTACCGTTCGGTGCGGTCCCATCACCGTTGGTGTCAGGATGAACCGTTCGCGTCCGACGAGTGTTCCGAATGAAACATGTATCCATAATGAACCTTCTCTCCACCATTGTTCTTTCTGCAGCGCTCCTTATCGGGGGAACTTCCGTACATGCCCAGATCGAATTCGGGGGTAAACCCTATGGCACAGACCACAGCAACGCCCTGCCCGAAGCGCCTGTGGAGGTAATGCCGGCCGTGGACGCGGAAGCCCTCCTCGCGGAGGATGCGCTCCGCTTGCAGGAGAGCAAGCAGGGCCCCTTCCGATTCGGCTTCAACCATGCGGTCGACCTAGGGCTTATTAACAGTGGCGTGTGGAGCACCATGTCCAACGGAGATCGGGTCTGGCGTCTTGGCATCCGCTGCCCGGAAGCATACAGCATCAACTTCGTGTTCGACCGCTACGTGGTGCCCGAAGGCGCCAAGGTATTCGTGTACAACGAGGCCGACGTGGTGATCGGAGGCTTCACCGCGGCGAGCAATCCCGGACATACGGTATTGGGTGTCACCCAAGTGCCTGGTGAGCGGATCACGGTGGAATACGTCGAGCCCGCTACCGTTCAAGGACGCGCCGAATTGCACATCAACCAGGTGACGCACGCCTATCGCGATGTGGTCGGGTCGGCCCCTTCATTGAACGAAAGCGGCAGTTGCAACAACAACGTCATTTGCCCCGAAGGTGATCCTTGGCGGAACCAGATACGATCCGTGGCCATGATCACTGTAGGTGGTAGTGGGTTCTGCACCGGTCAGCTGATCAACAA
>JAGQVV010000039.1:6487-21842 GCA_020437805.1 Flavobacteriales bacterium | reverse complement strand
ACCCCGCAATGGGCGGCAAAGATAACAAGTTTCCCGGAACAGGGCACACATTCATGGGCGCACCTTCACAGCGATCGGGGAGAGGTCACGCATCGGTCCTTGGCCGCTGGCCAGCCGCGCACGAATTCCTTCCACATACACCTGATCGTTCGGGCGAACCGCAGCGAGCACCCTGAGCATTTCCGGGGTGAAGGCGTTGCCGGTGGAGGAAAGTACCACCGGATCACCGCCTTTGCGGACAACACTGAGATCGAACCGCTGGACCTCCCATGGATCATCGAACAAGGCATCCACAGGCTTGGCGATGATCCCTCGCGAGGCGGTTATCCTGGCTTTTGGTGCACTTGAAGCAAGTGGTTCCGTGCCCGAGATGTAGGCCGTAGGGGGTGGGAGGTCCTTCACCCGGAATCGCACAGGACCGATGCGATGCGCGCTTCCATCCGTTCGCCGCACAAGGGCATTGACCTCCACGGTGCTCCCGCTCATGCCCGTGGCCACCCACCCTGCCCCTCGTCGTTCGATCCGCCCGGAACTGATCGTGGCCTGTACCCTATCCGCAGGAACGCCAGGAACGGAAAGGTCGACCGGGTTCTCTACGCCCCTGTATAGGACGTTCATCTTTGTCGGTGAGGCGACCAGCAGTGGCGCCATCACTTGAAAGGATGTGGTGTACGGGATCTCCTCAGGTCCTTTGGGACCTTCGAACCGTATCACACCTTGGACCAGTTGTTCACCGACATGATCCGCTCGCAGGCGCAACTTTGCTTTACCATCCGCGCCCACGGGAAGTCCTGCCCCACCATTCACTGATACGGTCGGTCTGTTCTTCGGGTCGTAGGCGGCAAGGAAGACATCCGCTCGGAACGAATCGCCGACCATGATCAGATTGCTCTGCGGGATCACGGCGGCCGTAAGGTCGCTGAAGCCATGGTCATCGACCCCCACTGAGCGGTATAGCCACTTCACCATGTCGTTCTCCGAGCTGCGGATATCGGCTTGCAGCTTGCTCAAGGTCGCCACACCGGCCGCTAACGGAACATCGTAGAAATTGGTGGACTCCCAATTGTTCATGGTTCCCGAGGCATCGCGTCGGTCACTGAGATCGAACAGCACATCCAACGCTGCGGATAGCTCGGGCCCTTTGGTTCCTGTCAGTGATTTCAAAGTATCGCGGAATGCGCTTATCCGTTCCTTAAGGTCAAATGCCGATCCGGGACCTTGCTTCGGGCTGGCCGGTTCGCTACCGATCAACATGCGCGTCAACGTTTCGCGGTCGTCCTTCGCTTCAAGGGCCAGCAACGCACGCAGTGTATCGCGTCCTTGGGCGTCCTTGCCGATCAGATCCGGGTCCTTCAGGCCATCCGCTTCAGCGATCGCCCGGACCTTCATCCGTTGAATATGCAGGACCAGGGTGTCGGCTTGGGCCTTGACCCGCACGGCAAGTGCGTGCGCCGCACCGAACTTGTCCGGGAGCCGCTGGGCGGCATCTGCGAATACAGCATACTCCACGAGCGAGCGCTGCTCGTGCGCCCGCTCACTGCGGACAAGTTCGTTGTCCATTATGGCGAACGCATCGAGCACCTCCTTGCTCACGTTCAACGCGAGGATCGCGGTGAGAACGAGGTACATCATGTTGATCATCTTCTGCCGGGGAGGGAGGTTCGCGCTGGCCATGGTGGTTGGTGTTCATGGTGGGCAGCATCATACGGCCCACGAACATCCAATGCCAAACGACCAAAGGCGTAACGCAACACTGAACGGAAGCGTCGTTCTAAGCCTCTTCCTCCAGCTCTTGGAGCTGCGCGGAAGTGCTCTCCCACTCCTCCATCACCGCAGCGATCCGTTTCGCGAGATCACCGAGGCGTACATAGCCATCCTGCAACTTGTCCGCTGATGAACCGGCCTTCATCACCTCGGTCTGTAAGGCCTTCTCCTCCTTCTCGAGATCGGCGAGCTGCTTTTCCAGGCGCTCCACGCTGTTACGTACGCGCTTTCGTTCCTTATCGCGATCCCTTTTCTCCCGTTGATCACTGTTCTTTTCCACCTTCTCCTCCTTCACGCGTGCGGATGACCTACCGATGTCCGCGCCTTGCAATGCTTTCCGCTTCTCGATCAGCTCCACGATATCCATGTGTTGGTCCCGGATCCTGAGGTCGTCCAATTCCAACAAGCGGTTCGTAAGGCCTGTCAGGAAGTCGCGATCGTGGCTTACGAGCAGGAAGGTGCCATCGTAGTTCTTCAGGGCATCCTTCAGAACATCCTTGCTTTGGATGTCCAAGTGGTGCGTCGGTTCGTCAAGGATGAGGAAGTTCAAGGGTTTCAGCAACATGCAGCATAGCGCAAGACGTGCGCGTTCCCCACCGCTCAGCACTTTCACTTTCTTGTCCACATCCTCGCCGCTGAACATGAACGCACCGAGCATGGCACGTACGCGTAACCGGTTCTCCTCACTTGCGGCATACTCCGCCGTTTCGATCACGGTCTTCAAAGGGCTCATGCGCTCCGGCATGTCCTGCGCGTAATACCCGATGATGACGTTGTGGCCCAAGCGGATCTCGCCGTCGTAAGGCTCCTCGTCCATGATCATCCGCACCAGCGTGCTCTTGCCGGTACCGTTCGCCCCGACCAAGGCAAGGTGTTCTCCCTTGGCAATGGTGAGTTCCGCGTTGCTGAAGATCCGCTTCTCGTCGTATGCTTTGCTCACCCCCCGGATCTCACAGACGATCTTGCCACTGTTCGGTGCCGGCGGGAATTTGACGAGCATCTTGCGCAGGTCCTCATCCTCCACCTCGATCCGTTCCAGCTTGTCCAGCTTGTTGATCAGGTTCTGCGCGAACGCTGCTTTGCTGGCCTTTGCACGGAACTTGTTGATCAGGTCGGTCGTTTCCTTGATGTAGCGTTGCTGATCCTTTGCAGCAGCTGCTTGTTGCTGCCGTTCCACTTTCCGCAGTTCAACGTACTGGCTCCAAGGCACCTTCCTATCGATGATATTGCCGCCCACCACCTCCAACGTGCGCTTGGTGAGGCGATCGAGAAAGGTCTTGTCGTGGGAAATGAGCACCAAGGCCGCAGGGTAGGTCCGGAGCAGGTCCTCCAACCATTGGATGGCAGGAAGGTCAAGGTGGTTCGTTGGTTCGTCCAAGAGCAGCAGGTCGGGCTGCATCAGGAGCAGTCGGGCCAACTCGGCGCGCATTCGCCAACCGCCGCTGAGCTCGCTCATAAGGCGATGCATGTCATGTTCCACGAAGCCGATGCCTTTCAGCATGCGCTCCACCTGCATATCGTGGTCCGCAGCTCCCAATGCGTTCAACCGCTCGTGGGCATGGGCAAGAAGCGTCGCCAGTTCCATGGCCTCTTCATCGTTGGTGCATTTCTCCAAGGATGAAGTGATGCCCTCGATCGAGGCATTCAACTGTTGAGCCTCCTCGAATGCCTTCTCAGCCACTTGCCACGGCGTCAAGGACAGGTTGTGGGCCATCTCCTGGGGGAGGTAGCCCATGGTGAGCTCCTTCGGTTTCCCGATCGTACCCTTATCATATGGTTGTTGTCCGGCAAGGATCTTCAGCAGCGTGCTCTTCCCTGCACCGTTCCTTCCGACCAAGCCGATACGATCATCGCTCCCGATGAAGAAGGATACGTTGTCGAACATCGGGCGGATGCCGAAATGGAGTTCAAGGCCTTGTACGGTGATCATGATCGGAAAAAGTGCTCCCGGCTAAGGGGCCGCAAAAGTAGCAAAGCCCAAGGGACGGGTGGTCCGTGAAGGACCGTGCGACCTCGGTCACGGGTTCCAGAGGTCGTGTTCGAAGCGGAATAGGGCCTCCTCCACCTCCTCGCCTTCCAGGAGTGCATCCACACCGTCCTTGGTATCACCGATCCGTCGATCATGGACATTGGACACCTTCACCACGTACGCAGTGAACAAGTGTTGGTCAAGCACGTGCTCCAAGGAGCGCCGCTCGCCATCATTCCAGCGGTTGAATGCCTCCACGTTCGCCAGGAGGAAGCGTAGCTCGGGGAAGTACAACCAAAAGACCGGTGCATACCCGCGTAGCTCACCATCCTCGCCGCGTACTTCCCTCATGGGCGCTATTCCGATCAGACGATGCTCCATGACCCCACGCTGTTTGTCGAACACGCGGTCCTCCTTGATCCGGTATTTGGTAATGGAAGCGGAGGTCAGTGGCATGGGCACCTCAACGGCATCCTGGGCCCCTGAGCCATCCAAACGGTCCGTCAGCACCATTGAAGTGGGTTCCAGGATCGCTTCCAATTCGTCCTTGGCCAGGATACGTCCGAAATCATCCTCGTCCAAAAAAGGGCCGGCGTCAAAGGCATTGAGCTCACCATTCAACACGGCATCACGGATCACATGGAACAGGCTTTGTCGTCCATTGCTCGCTTCCAACGGGTAGAACAGGGGCATATTGATCTTCTCACGCATGTCGATCTCGCTCCATATCCTGCGGGCGGATAGGACATCGGCCTCCCGCACTTGGGCATCCGGGATCACACGACGTGTCGGTGTGTGCTCCTTGATATAGGCTCCATCGAGCACGTTCTGTCCGACGAGGCTCTGACCGGTGAGACATACCGCGACGATGATCATAGCTGAACGTTCCATGGGCGCAGGTTTCCTTTTGATGCGGGACCGAGGAAAAGGTGACCCGGTGGACGCTCAGTATTCCCAGAGGTCGAACCCCATATGTAAAAGCTGCTCCTTGGTCTCTTCCGACCTCAGTAGCGCGTCCAGTCCGGTCCTGTATGCATTGATGGCACGGTCCGGTTCGCCACTGACCTTCACCACCGTGGAAGTGAACCGGCGCTGGGAGAACAGGTCCTCATATGACAGCCGTTCACCGTTCACCTCCCGATCGGCAGCCCACCGCGCAAAGGTCAAGCGGCATTCGGGGTAGTACAGCCAGCACATGACCTGATGGCCTCGCAATTCACCTTCTTCACCGCGGACTTCACGCATGGGTGCCAGGCCAATTATCCGGACCACCATTTCGGATCGCTGCTTGTCGAAGATCCAATCCTCCTTTATCATGAAGCGGGACACGACCGGATCACCGTCCTCCAGGGATCCCGCCAGTAGCTCAACCAGTGCCATTGGGGCAAAAGGCACCCGGAACGCGTCATCATCACCTGCAGGACCGGCATCATACGCCGTAATGGAATTCTCTTCGAGCAAGGCATAGCGGACCACGTCGAAAAGGCCCATGCAGTTCGGACCCTGAGGGTCCCGGAAAAGCACGTTCCCGTCCGCGCTTAGGTCCAATACCCGCCAAACGCGACGTTCCCATACCACGTCGGCCTCCCGAAGGGGCGCATAGGGCACAATAGTACCGTTCATTCGGCACGATCCGTCAGGTTCAAGCGTGTCCTGTGCGCTTAGATCCAAGCTTGTTCCTTGCAACACGACCACGAACTGCAAAGCGGTCAGCGCACGAGCCATGCACATTCAACGCGGTATCGCAACGTTCAGTACAGGTGCCAAAAAGAAGAAGCCCGCGGTGAGCGCGGGCTTCGATGGCGTGAAAGTGGTCGATCAGAAATTCCAGAGGTCGTGTTCGAACTCGAAGAGCGCCTGTTTGATCTCCTCACCTTCCAACAACGCATCCAACCCGGTCTTGTACTCGTTGATGCCACGGTCGTACACGTTGCTCCATTTGGTGATGTAGCTGCTGAATTGACGTTTCCAGAAGATATCCTCGAAACTGCGGCGCTCCGCATCGTTCTCACGATTGAAAGCGTCCCAATTGGCGAACACATAACGACACTCCGGATAGTAGAGCCAGAACATCGGTGCATATCCACGTACCTCACCGTCCTCTCCACGGATCTCACGCATCGGAGCAAGACCGATGATCCGGATATCCATGGTGGAGCGCTGTTTGTCGAAGATCCAGTCCTCCTTCATCCGGTACATCTTGATGTCCCGGCTTTCGAGGTTGATCTCCTGCACCACCATCTCCATGTCCCCGGTCGTGAGGGATTCGGTGTACTGTGTATCCAACCGGGAGAACATGTCCTTGAGGTCCGTGGCGAGCAAAGGCTTCTTGAACTCATCATCGTCCAGCAAGGGACCCGCATCGTATGCTGTGATGGAACCATCCACGAGCAAACCTTGGCGGATCACATCGAACAAGCTCTTGCGGTCGTTGATGGGATCCACCGGGAAATACAAGGGGTGGTTCATCTTCTCACGCAGGTCGATCGTCCGCCATACGCGCCTGGCCCACATCACGTCAGCCTCGCGGATGTGCGTGTAAGGCACAACACGTTTGGTCTTGGTGTGCTCCTTGATGTAGGCACCATCGAGCACCGTTTGTGCCACGGCTTGGGGCGCTATGCACAGACCACACACCGCGAGCACGGCGAGGGCCAAGATGTTCTTGCGGATCCTTGTCATGGCTGAAAGGGTGTTTATACCACTTTGAACGAGAGCGAACCCAAGTTTCGTACGGTACCATCCGGCCCGCGCGCCTTGATCCCCTCGATGTAGATCTTCTGACCGGGTTTCGCCTTCTGGAAGATCTCTTTCATATCCCCACTTACAGCAGGGCCTTTGGTCATCTTCTCGATCGGCGTTCCGCCCACGATCATCGTCACCTTGAACTCCACCACTTCAAAGCGCAGGTCGAATTCGAAGTCGATCATCTTGGCGATCACACCCGCTGCTGCGGTGAGTTCCGTCTTCTTGATCGTTTCGTCGTCGATGCTCTTACCACCGAAATACGGGGTGGGGCTCGGCACGTTCTTCACCCGGAATTCCACACCAGGCATGGCTTTCTTGGAGCCGTCAGGGTTGGTGACCGTTGCACTTACCACCGCTTTGGCTTCGCGGCCGGGCTTCACGATCCAACCGTTGGCCGCCTTGGACAAGGTACCATTGGACATGCTTGCTGCGACATCCTTGGGACTGTAGCCGGCAACACTGATATCCACCGGATTCTCAACACCGCGATAGAAGACGTTCATCTTCGTAGGGCTGACCACAAGGTTGGGTGCAGCCACCTCGAAAGTGGTCGAGAACACACGCTTCTGAACCTCACCGCCGACCGGTGTGAAGGTGATGATCCCGTTCACGGTGCGCAAACCTGCACCACTCGCTGGGATCTTCAGCTTCGCCATGGCGTTCTCGATGGGGAGCACCTCGCTCTCACCAACGATCTTCATGTTCACCGTATCCACGGTCCCTCCGTTCTTGGCGATCTCCACGGTGGGTGCATTCTGGTTGTCATAGGCACCGAGGAAGATGTCGGCTTGGTACGTCCCACCAACGGTCACGTAGCTGCTCAAGGGCTTCACGATCGGGATCAGCGTATTGAACTTGAAGCTTTGCCCTTCCACAGCGTCCATCATCCGTTTCACAACTTCGCCTTCCGCGTTGCGCACATCGGCTTGGATCTTACTGAGGATGGTGATACCAGCTGCCAGTGGCACATGGTAGAAGTTGATGCTGGACCAATTGTTCATGGTTCCGGATGCATCCTTCCTATCCTCGAAATCAAAGAGCCGATCCATGGCCGCACCCAGATCCGCATCATCAGGCCGGCTGCTCTTCACCATGTCCCTGAAGGCCTCCAATTTACCCCGAAGCTCACGAGCGGTGTACGGTCCTTCAATGGGTTTTCCGGGTTCGCTACCCACCATCATATTGGTCAGCTCATCATGGCTGTCCTTCTTGGTGATCTTCGCCAGGTCAACGATGCGACCATCCCCCAGGACCACGCTGTCCTTGGGCCACCCCTCGGCGGTGATGATGGCCTTCACCTTGATCGTGTCGATGTAGGAGACCAGATCCGCACCAGCGGCCTTGATCTTCTTCGCTTCGTTCCAGGCTGCACCGTACTTCGCCTGGTTCTCGTTCGCGTATGCTTCGAAACTGGCGTACTGTGCCGCCATCTTATCGCCCAACGAAAGCTTGGTATCCTCCAATCCATTATTGACCGTCACGAAGCTGTCCAATATCTCCTTGGATACGTTCAGCGCGAGGAGCGCCGTCAGTACCAAGTACATCATATTGATCATCGCTTGTCGTGGCGTCTGTTTACCGCTTGCCATCTTGTTCCAACAGGTATTTCTGGTTCCTTGTAACTACCCGTGCGTCCTTGGGATCACCCGCGGACGGTCATGGCATTCAGCATATTGCCGTAAACCGTGTTCAACTTGGCCAGATTCTCGCTGAGTTCGGCGATATTCTCCTTGTAGCGCTTGGTGTCATCCACGGAGTTGCGCAGGTTGGTCATCATTTCGCCCATGCCCTCGAACATCTGATTGGCCACCTCGAGTTTCTCACGGCTACCCTTGAGCTGCAACTCGTACATCTCGTTCAGGGCGCTGAGGTTCGCGCTCATCTTCTGGAGGCTTTCGCCCGCGTTCTTGCCGGCGTCCACGTTGTTGGTCAGACCAACCAGGCTTTCGCTCGCCTTGGCATAGCTATCGCTCAACGAGCTCACCTTCTCCGAAGCGGTCTTCAAGCTGGTGGCGTACTCGTTCGTAGCGGATGCAGCGCCCGTGATCTGACCCATCTGCTTGGCCTGATCGCTCAGCGAACGCATTCCGTCACCGAGGCTGGCGATGAGTTCGGGTTCGATCTTGGCGCCCTCGAGCATGTTGTCCAATTGCTCGGTGATCGAGCGTTGATCCTCCTTCTTGAAGTCATCGCCCTCTGCACGTTCGCCAGTGGCCAACTCAGGATAGACCAAGCTCCAGTCCGGGTCCTCATGGGGTGGTTCGAATGCTGAAAAGAAGAAAATGATGGCCTCCGTACTAAGACCAATGATGAGGAAGAAACTGGCCATTGGCCAGTGCTGGATCTTGAAAAGAGCACCAACGATAACGACCGCTGCACCGATTCCATACAGCTTGGCCATGAAATTCTTCCACTTCTTGCTTCCGGGCTTCATCGTACTTCCTTGCGTTTTTGGTTTGGTCTGAGCTGGTTCCTGATACTACGAATGCGACCGTTCTGGTTCCGTAACGGTCCGCGATCCGATGGGTCTATAGATCTTCCGCATCAACGGCCTTTCCACGTCCGAGGAAGGTCATCACCGAACGGAAGCCGATATAGGCCTTGGTGGTGTCCTGGTACTCGTATGAGCGGGTGCCGGTCTGCATATAATATCCGATGTCCTTCCACGAACCGCCACGGATCACCTTGCGCTTGAGCGAGGGAGGATCGTTCTGAATGGCATCATAGCTGTATTCCGGGTTGAGGTCGTGATCGAAGTCGTACACGCTCTCATCGAACGCGGTACTCGTCCATTCGGCCACATTACCGGCCATACTGTAGAGCCCGTAGTCATTCGGCGTGTAGCTGTCGACCGGCACGGTATGGAAACCGCCGTCATCCACATAATTGCCGTGCAAGGGCTTGAAGTTGCCCAGGAAGCAGCCTTGTCGGTTCCGTACGTACGGACCTCCCCATGGGAACGGGGCTTGGTCCAGACCACCACGAGCAGCGTATTCCCATTCCGCCTCGGTGGGCAAACGGAAGCGGTTCACGAACGCGTCGCCGTTCATCTCCAACCAGGAGTTCATGAGTTGCGTACGCCATACGTTGAAGGCATTGGCCTGTTGCCAGGTGATACCCACCACCGGATACTCATCGTAGGCCGGGTGCCAGAAGTAGTTCTCCGTCATCGGCTCGTTGAACGAGTACGTGAAGTCATGCACCCAGACCAAGGTGTCAGGATACACGTTGATGATCTCCTTGATGATGAACTTGGACCGATCACTGTGTCCACGGATGGCATTGTTCTGGCCCTTCACGTTGGTGTAGCTAAGGTCCAGATCGCGCGCGTTGTTCGCTTTACGCGCGGCCTCCTTGAGGTCGATCCAATAGTACTCGAACATGAGCTTCCGCGTGTCGATCTCCTTCCGGCGGTAGAATTGCTCGCTCTCGCTCAGGAACATGTCCATAAGTGCCTCGCGCTCCTCATCTCCATACCAGTTGATACGCTCACGCCAGTTGATCTGTGGCGGATCGATCTCCTCACCGTACTCATCCTCCGTGAACACGTGTTCCCCGATATCCTCATCACCAAGGATCCGCTTCGCGATGGAGTCCCGAACGTAGAAGACGAACTGACGGTACTCGTTGTTCGTGATCTCGGTCTGGTCGATGTAGAACGCTTGGACGGAAACGGTCTTGCTCTTGCTTACCGCAGCGTAGGGGACATCCTGATCACTTGGGCCCATGACGAACGAGCCCATCGGGATGTAGTTCATCCCATAGGGATCAACATCATACCATCCGGGTCGGCCTTGGACACCGATCAATTGCCCCTGGCCACCACCACCGCAGCTTGCCAGCAAGCCGATGGCGCAGAGATACACTATGGGACGTTCCATGTTCTTCCTTTTTTGCCGTTCCAATGTTCCTTGCAGGGATCCCTGTCTTCCATTCTCCCGGTAAGAGGACACGTTAGACAAGGCTGATTACGGCAGTTTGGGTTAATGGGTTTCGGTCGATCAGAGGAATCGTACGTTCTTGTAGATCTGTAGGTCCGGTTTCTTCTCCAACAACGTGCAGTAATTGAGCATGATCTCGTGGCTTCCGCTACTATAGTTGCTCAATGTGGAAGTGGTGACATCATAACTATAGCCGATCTTCAGCATGGACTTCTTGTTCGGCAGTTGGTGCTGGTATCCGATCATCGGTGCGATCGCATCCTCCGTACGATAGGAAACGCCCAGCCAGACCTGGTTATTATAGAGGAAGGTGGCGTTGAGGTCTATCTGGGTGGAGGTTCCGTCGCTTTTGATCAACGTGGAGGGCTGCAACACGTACTTCTTGTCCCCATTGATCGCCCAGTCGTAACCGGCTTGGACGAAGAAGTGCCGAACGGCCTGGATGCTTACATCGCTCAGGTCCGCCTCCGTCAAGTGCGTACTGGAGAGCCCGATATAGAATGTGGGGCTGGTATAGTACACCCCTGCCCCCAAGTCGAAACCTGAATCCGATTGACCGTTGCCCGGAATGGCCGAGTCGTCCGACACAGGGTCGCGGGCGATCCAGTCATTGCCCAAGGTATGGGCGAGCATTCCAGCGGAAAGACCGATACCGAAGGTTCCCACGCCGATCTTACGATGGAAGGAGTAGCTGGCACGGAAGAAGGTGCTCTTTTGCTGTCCGAGCTGATCGGAATAGAAACTTAGGCCCACACCGCTGCTGATCTTGGATATCGGCATCTGGGCGTTGAACAGGCCAGTCTTCGGGGCGCCGTCGAAACCGGACCATTGCTGGCGGTAGAAGCCGGTGAAGCATAGCTCTCCACTGGTACCCGCGACTGCCGGATTGATGGACAACCGGTCGAACATGTACTGGGTCAACTGCGGATCCTGCTGCGCGAAAGAAGCGCTCGCCAACACCAAGCCGACCACTACGGTGAATATCCCCCTCATGCGTGTATTTCGTTCAGTTCCGCCTTCATGGGGATGACGATCCCCACGGGGTCCCACACGGAACCCGGCGCCAATATAACAACATTCCGATCCGACCAAATACACCTACCTTGACGTGGAATGGTGTTCCCAAGCCGACCGACCGCTTAAGCGAGCTTCTGGAAGGTGCGCCACCAGCGGTCCGGAACTTCCTCACGGCAAGCCATCCGATAGTCGGAATAGGAGCATGGCACGAGGTGGTGCCGTTCGAAGCGTGCCTCTTGTTCCGCCTTGTAGGGGATATCCATCCACCAGCGATCGCTCACCATGCTCTTGTAGAAGACGAGCTCCTGCTCATGCCCACGGATCGGGATCCTGAACCGGGTGAATCGTTTGCGATCCAGCCAAGGCAGGTCATTTGTGCGACTACGAAAGCCATCCAGGAAGCACCAGACCATTTGCGCAGCGAGTTGAGCGGTCACACCATCCTGATCGGTGGTCGGGTCCATTTCATAGATGCCGACCGAGGTGATCTTTTCACTGATACCGGCGTAGCGCATCAATTGGCAGACCTCCTCCCCGTGGAACCCGTTAGGTCCCGGTCGGCTGGTACCTGGCGCATCACTGCGGCGCACAGAGGTCATGTCCACGCTCAGCGAGTCGCCGTTCCGCATCACCGGCTCCGCATCGGCCATGCTTGCCCGCAACTCGCCCAAACGGTGGGCGTCGAAGAAGAGCTTGTCCATGAGCTCGATCCCGGGCTGGTCCACGAGATAGGTCTGATACCCAAGATTGCTGTAGTTGAACAGGTAGTTGGGTTGCCGAAGAACGATGTGACTGAGATAGCTGCTCTCCGCAAGGCCCTGACCGGGCTCGCCCAGATCGAACCGCGCATCGATGCACACCAGGTTGGCCGTTCGTTCGAGCATCTCGTAGGCGAGGTACTGGGAGTAGGTGTGTCCTTGTCCACCTCCAAGCAGAACGGGAACGATGTTCATCCGGATCAATTCGGCCAAGGTCTCCGCAACGGCGTGCTGTGTGTCCGCTGCTCCGGCACCGGGATGGATATCACCGAGGTCCACGATCGCAAGGTTCTCCGACGGCATGAACAAACGGTAGAGTTCGTCGCGGATGGCATCCGGAGCATGCACACAGGCCCTGGGCCTAGCGTGCCCTGGATCATCGAGGACACCGAAAAGCGCGATCTGTACCCCTTCCAAAGCAGGGAAGCCTTTGGTCGTGTGGCTTCGCAGGCTATCCCCGATCGTGTTCGCAGGCCACTCGGGGCGTGTGTTCCCGAAACGCTCCGAGGGTTTGAAGTAGATGCTGATGTCCATGGTCGAACGGATGGGTCGGGGATCGAACCGATCGGCGGACCTGAGAATGAGGATCCACGACCGATGCGGCGAAGTTCGAACGTCCGGTAGCGGCACGGGGTCGTACCCGTTCCGAAGTGCTCACAAAGGCGTGTTGGCAACCGACCTTATGCTTCCGGTGCCTTCTTGGCGGCCTTCTTCGGTGCGGCCTTCCTACTGGCCGTCTTCTTGACCGCCTTCCTCGTGGTCTTTTTGGCAGCGGCCTTTTTAGGTGCGGCTTTCTTTGTCCCGCGACGACCTTTCCCTTTTCGCTCGGGTGCGGCTGCCAGAAGTGCCGTGGCCTCTTCCAGGGTCACCTCCTTGGGCTCCTTCTCCTTGGGCACATTGGCGATCTTGCTGCCGTCGGTGATGTACGGTCCGTATCGACCATCCAACACTTGGATCTCCGACCCTTCGAACTCCTTCAGGATGTTCTGACGGATGCCCGCGAGCTTCGCCTCCATCAGTTCGACCCCACGCTCCAAGGTCACTGTGGTAGGATCCTCGCCCTTGGGAATGTTGGCATAGGTCTTACCGAACTTCACGAAAGGGCCGAAGCGACCACGACCCACCACGATCGGTTCGCCCTTGTATTCGCCCAACTCGCGTGTAGCGGTAGCTGCTTTCTTCAGGTCGATGAGTTCCACGGCCCTGGCCAGGCCGATCTCCAGGGGATCATCGTCCGGGGTCAGGCTGGCATAGGTGCCACCGAGCCGCACGTACGGTCCGAAACGACCGATACCCACGGTGCAAGTTTCGCCATCCCGTTCCCCCAAAGTGCGGGGCAACTTGAACAGGTCCATGGCCTCTTGGAAGGTGATCGAAGCGATGCTCTGTTCCTTGCGAAGGCTGGCGAACCGAGGCTTCTCTTCGTCCTCTACTTCACCGATCTGGATCATGGGCCCGAAGCGCCCGATCCGGGCGTAGACCTTCTTTCCGCTGGTTGGATCGACACCCAACTCACGTGCACCGGTGGCCCGTTCAGCTGTCTCGGCAACAACACCGATGGTCTCGTGGAACGGTTGGTAGAAACGCCTGAGCATCTCGCGCCAGTCCTCCTTCCCTTCCGCGATCACGTCGAACTCCTCCTCGACCTTCGCGGTGAAATTCAGGTCGACGATCGTCGGGAAATGCTCCACGAGGAAATCGTTCACCACCATGCCGATATCCGTGGGGAACAGCTTCTGCTTCTCCGCACCGACATTCTCGGTCGCCGTGGTTTCGCTGATCGCATCCCCCGCCAAAGTGAGCACTCGGAACGGCCGCTGTGTGCCATCGCGGTTCTCTTTCACCACGTAACCGCGTTTCTGCACGGTACTGATCGTAGGCGCGTATGTAGATGGGCGACCGATACCCAATTCCTCCAGTTTCTTCACCAGGCTCGCCTCCGTGAAGCGTGGGGAAGGACGATCGAAGCGTTGGGTAGCGGTCATTTCCTGCAACTCGAGGTTCTCGCCTTGTTTCATTTCGGGCAGCAAGCCTTCCTGCTCCTCGCCGTCCTCGTCATCCTTTCCTTCCAGGTATACCTTCAGAAAGCCATCAAAGAGGATGACCTCTCCGCTGGCCACCAATGATTCCCCGGGGCGCGAACCGATCCCGATGTTCACGATCGTTCTCTCCAGTTCGGCCTCTGCCATCTGGCTGGCCAAGGTGCGCTTCCAGATCAGGTCGTACAGCTTCTCCGCATCGCGATCGGCACCGGCATTGCGCACCATCATGTCCGTGGGCCGGATGGCTTCGTGCGCTTCCTGTGCGCCTTTTGACTTGCTCGTGTATCGGCGTGGCTTGCTGTACCGCTCACCATACTGTTGCCCGATCTGTGTCGCAGCGGCAGCTATGGCCAACTCGCTCAGGTTCACTGAATCGGTACGCATGTACGTGATGTTTCCTTGCTCATAGAGCCCTTGCGCGATCCGCATGGTTCGATCCACACCGAAGCCGAGCTTGCGGCTCGCCTCCTGTTGGAGCGTGGAAGTGGTGAACGGCGCTGCGGGTGAGCGCTTGCCGGGTTTCTTCTCCACGGCGTTCACCGTGAACACGGCGGCAATACAGCTTTGCAAGAACGCGTTCGCCTCCGCTTCGGTCTTGAAGCGCGTCGGCAGTTCCGCCTTGACCGTGTTCTGACCCGTGGAGAACAGGGCTGTTACTCGGAACGCACTGGTGCCATTGAAATCGAGGATCTCGCGTTCGCGTTCCACGATCAAGCGTACGGCAACGCTTTGCACGCGGCCAGCACTGAGGCTTGGCTTCACTTTTCGCCACAGGATCGGGCTGAGCTCATAACCCACCAAACGATCCAATACGCGACGTGCCTGTTGGGCATCGACAAGATGCAGATCGATGTTCCGCGGCTTCTCGATCGCTTCAAGGATGGCCTTCCGGGTGATCTCGTGGAAGGTGATCCGTTTCACCTTGTCATCGCTCAACTTCAGCGCTTCCTTCAGGTGCCAGCTGATGGCCTCCCCTTCGCGGTCCTCATCAGTCGCGAGCCAAACGGTCACTGCTTTATCGGCTTCCTTCTGAAGTTGTTTCAAACGGTCCTTCTTGTCGTCCGGAATGATGTAGGTGGGTTCGAAGCTGTTCTCCACATCCACGCTCAGGTCGCG
>JAGQVV010000039.1:727-6426 GCA_020437805.1 Flavobacteriales bacterium | reverse complement strand
TCGATGGTCTTCGCTTTGGCAGGTGACTCGACGATCACCAGGTCGCCACTTTCGTTCTTCTTGGACATGCAAGGAAGTGTTCTGGGCGGCAAATAAACGGACACCCGGGCCTGATCCCGAAACCCCTTTCCATACCTATATATACTTCCCCATAGGGGAAGGAATTTTTCAACATGGACCTTCCTTGGTACGGGCCGAAGATGATGCGGGACTTGCTGCCAAGGCCGAACCATCCATTCGCTCCATTCGTTCTCTTGTCATGGACCAGCCAAACGAACGACCCTAACGGTATGGACCGAACGATCAGCATCTTCTTCATGGCATTGCTCTTCGGAGCGTGTGGAACCATTACAGGGCAAGAGCCCGCTCGAGAACAGGAGCAAGGCGTAAGGGCGAACCCCTTTTATTCAACCACCGACACGACCACGTTGAACGTCCCGCTCGCAGAGTGGCAAAGGATACTTTCCCCGCAGCTGTACCACGTGGCCTTCGAGAAGGGTACCGAGCGCCCGTTCACAGGCAAGTTCGAAGGCGAGGTCAAGGATGGTGTTTTCCGTTGTGCGGTGTGCGGATCGGCCTTGTTCGATCCGAAGACCAAGTTCGAGAGCGGAACCGGCTGGCCCAGCTTTTATGCTCCATTGGCTGCTGATCGCATCCAGGACAGGATCGATCCGGGACATGGAATGATCCGGGATGAAGTGCTCTGCGCCCGCTGTGGTGCCCACTTGGGCCATGTTTTCGAGGACGGTCCGAAACCGACCGGGCTGCGGTATTGCATCAATGCAGTGAGCTTGGATCTTGGTGAATGACACCCTCCGATGGCGCCATGGCCTTGGTATGGGCATCTTGGCGCCGGGCCATGGCATGACCATGGCGTAGTGAAGAGTACACTTGGGATCGGCCACATGGCCGGGTCCGAAGTTCCATCTGCCACATTGTCACGCTCTCAAAGTTCGGTACCTTTGCACCCCCTCTGAAGGCATGAGCAAACGGGTCTATATCGAAAGTTACGGCTGTCAGATGAACGTCAGCGACAGTGAGGTCGTGGCGAGCATTCTGGCCAAGGACGGCTACACATCCGTCAATAGTGCCGAAGAGGCCGATCTGGTTCTACTGAACACGTGCAGCATCCGTGAAAAGGCGGAGTACACGGTGCTTCAGCGGATCAATGAGATGAACAACCTGAAGGCCCGGAACACGGGCTTGAAGGTAGGCGTGCTGGGCTGCATGGCCGAGCGGATGCGAGAGGATCTACTGGAAAAGAAGAAGGTGGTCGATCTTGTGGTGGGCCCCGACGCGTATCGCTCCTTGCCCGAGTTGCTCGACAAGGTGGGTACCGGCCAAAAGGCGGTGAATGTGCTGCTGAGCCGAGAGGAGACCTACGGGGAGATCATTCCGGTACGCATGGACACGAACGGTGTTTCGGCCTTCGTCACGATCATGCGGGGATGCGACAACATGTGTGCATTCTGCGTTGTACCATTCACCCGTGGCAGGGAGCGAAGCCGTGATGCGCACAGCATCGTTGGGGAATGCCAGGACCTTGTTACCAAAGGCTATAAGGAGGTAACGCTGTTGGGCCAGAATGTCGACTCGTACAAATGGCGCGATCAACGCGCTAAAGAGACCGCGCAAGTGGTCGACTTCGCGGACCTTCTTGAGATGGTCGCCGTGGCCTGCCCCGATCTTCGAATCCGGTACAGCACGAGCCATCCGAAGGACATGACCGACAAGGTCCTGAAGGTGATGGCTCGGTACGATAACATCTGCAAATACATCCACCTGCCTGTGCAAAGTGGGAGCACCGCAGTATTGCAACGCATGAACCGTGGCTATACGCGGGAGTGGTACTTGGAGCGCATGGCGAGCATTCGCAGGCACATGCCCGATTGCGCCATCAGCACGGACATCATCGCCGGGTTCAGTGGTGAAACGGAAGAGGACCATCAGCAGACCCTAAGCATCATAAGCGAAGTGGGCTACGACATGGCCTTCATGTTCAAGTACAGCGAACGCCCGAAGACCTTGGCGGCGCGGAAATACCCGGACGATGTGCCGGAGGAAGTGAAAGGACGTCGGCTGCAGGAGATCATCGATACGCAGCGCGAAGCCAGCAGGAAGCGATTGTCGACCTATGTGGGCCGCACCTTCGATGTACTGATCGAAGGAGTGAGCAAGCGCAGCACGGAGCATATGTACGGTCGTAGTTCGCAGAATTCGATCGTGATCGTTCCCCGCACCAACCGCGGCGAGGAGCTGGAACCGGGCATGTTCGTTCGGGTCACCATTCACGGCTCCACCGCCGGAAGCTTGAAAGGTGAACCCGTTGGACCTGTCGAAGAAGCAATGTTGAACGCATGAACATACAGCCCATCAAACAGCGCTTCGGGGTGATCGGCTCAGCGCCGGCCTTGGACCGGGCCATTGAGATCGCGGCCCAAGTCGCACCTACCGACCTGAGCGTATTGATCACCGGTGAAAGCGGTACTGGCAAGGAGGTGATGCCACAGATCCTGCACGCATACAGTGCCCGGAAGCACGGGCCGTACATCGCCGTGAACTGTGGTGCCATCCCGGAAGGCACGATCGACAGTGAACTGTTCGGGCATGAAAAAGGCTCCTTCACCGGTGCCCATGAAGCACGGAAAGGCTACTTCGAGGTGGCCAACGGCGGCACGATCTTCTTGGACGAAGTGGGCGAGCTACCCTTATCGACACAAGTGCGCTTGTTGCGCGTCCTGGAGACCGGGGAGTTCATTCGTGTGGGCAGTAGCAAAGCCCAAAAGACCAATGTGCGGGTGGTGGCCGCCACGAATGTGCAAATGCTGCAAGCCATTCAGCGTGGCACATTCCGGGATGACCTATACTACCGGTTGAACACCGTCCCTATTCAGGTGCCCGCCCTGCGCGACCGCCAACAGGACATCCACCTCCTGTTCCGCTATTTCGCGCAAGAGGCGGCCTCCAAATACAAGGCCCCGGTACTTGTGTTGACGGACGATGCCCTCGAGGTCCTGAATGCGTATCGCTGGCCCGGGAATGTTCGCCAGTTGCGCAACATCGTGGAGCAAATGAGCGTGATCGAGGAGCACCGGGAGGTGGATGCCAAGACCTTGCGCCAGTACCTGCCGGACCAGAGCACCGCGTTGGTCCCGCTATCCGCCGCAGCCCAGGCCAATACCTTGGAGAGCATCAATGAACGGGAGCTGATCTTCAAGTTCCTGTTCGACATGAAGAACGACCTGAATGCCCTGAAGGAACAGGTGCGAGCGATGAGCACCGGTCAGCCGCTTACGGCTTCGAATGCTCCGGTGTACAGGGATGAGCTGTTGATGGGCCGTCACACGCCCCAGGGCACGGTCAGCATCGTATCCAAGGATGAAGTGGATGAGGACATCGATCATACTGAAGTGGAGGAAAGCCTGAGCTTGGAGGAGAAGGAAAAGGAAATGATCCGAAAGGCCTTGGTGAAACATCGGAACAAGCGGAAAAGCGCGGCCCAGGAACTCGGGATCAGCGAGCGTACGTTGTACCGGAAGATCAAGGAGTACGACATCCCTTGAAACAGCCTCAAGACTTCAAGGTGCAAGGACCAAGCCCCATCCTACGAATGATATTGCTTCGGTACGGAGCGATCTTCGTTTTGACCATTGTGCTGTTGTCCTCATGCCGCGTGAACTACTTATTCACAGGAGGCGACGTGGGAGATGCGCGGACCATTACCGTGGAGCAATTCGAAGGCCGGGCACCCTTATCCACGCCGAACAGCGTACGGATCTTTTCCGAAGAACTAAGGACCTTGTTGTTGGCCCAGACCCCGTTGAAGCTGAAGCAGGAGGAAGGCGATGTACAGTACAGCGGTGCGATAACGGGCTTCGACGTTCAGCCGGTAAGCATCCAAGCGAACGAGACGGCAGCGTTGAACCGGCTGACCATTACGGTTTCCGTTACCTATATCAATACCTTGGACACCAAGCTCAACGCGGAGTTCAGCGTTTCCCGCTTCGCTGACTACGATAGTTCCCAGGATCTGATATCGGTGGAACAGCAGTTGGTGGCGGACATCAGCAAACAGCTGGCGCAGGATATCTTCGAGCGCACCTTGGGGAACTGGTGAACATGGAACGTGAGCGGCTCAAACGATTGGTGGGATCCCCGAGCGCCGTTGCGGCGGGTGACCTGACCGAGCTGAAGGCCCTGGCCGAACGCTTCCCATGGTTCGCTGGCGCTCAGATGCTGAGCGCTATCGGAGAGCATCGGTCCAGTGATGTGCTTTCGGACGAGTACCTGACGCAGGCTGCAGCCCACATCCCATCGCGCAGTGTTCTGTACGATCGGGTCGGGAAAGCACCGGACCCGCCCTCGATCGCCACTGAGCCTTCGGGTATCCACCTTCCCGAACCCGCTACCGAGGCGACTTCTTCGCCCGTTCCCGGAACAACACAGGAACCTCCTCGAACGATCGTGCCGGAAGTAGGACCGCTTGCCGCTCTATCGACCGATGGGCCGGACCCGCTGGAGCAGCAATACATCGGATCCATACTGACCAGCGCATATGATCCGGGTCGCGCCAGCGCGGTACCGGGACCCGAGGAACAAGGGTCCAAGGAACCGGATCATACCGTCCCGCTTGGATCGCCGCATACCTCTGCCGAAAGCCCATTCTCCAAAGGGCCCGACCCGATCCCGGCCACTCGACCACGGCTGTCGAAGGATGCACGGCTTCGTTTCACGGACTGGCTGGCCGAGGACGTTTCCGCGTGCGTTCCGAGCACAAGCACTCCACTGCCGACAGGGAAGGCCGTGCCGACCATTGTACCTCGATCGCTGCCTCCACAGGCACCCTTGGCCGAGGTGGTGGATACCCGGGACCTGATCGACCGTTTCATCAGCCAGCAATCACCTGCACCTCCGGTCAAGACGGCCTTCTATACACCCCAACAGGCGGCCAAGCGAAGTTTGGACGATAGCACAGGTCTGGTCACCGAGACCTTGGCAAAGATCTACGCGATGCAGGGCGACATCCCGAAGGCTATCGACGCCTACCATAGACTGGCGTTGAAATACCCGGAGAAAAGCGCTTACTTTGCGGCCCTCTCAAAAGAGCTTGAGGGGCAATTGAACAAGTAGTCAACGCCTTCGCCGGGCTACGGCGTGTAAGACATGGTTGCCATTTCCATCATCATTCTCATCGTCTGCGGTCTCCTCGCACTTGTCGTATTGGCCCAGAATCCAAAGGGCGGCGGTCTCGCTGCCGGTTTCACCGGAGCACAGCAGATCGGCGGCGTACAACGCACGGCCGACTTCCTTGAAAAAGGTACTTGGACCTTGGCAGGCTCCCTCATGGTGCTGTGCCTGATCTCCACTTCGGTGCAAAACACGACGGTCTCCGAGATCGACGAATTGGACACCCCGACGGAGCAACTCGCACCCGCTCCGCAGGATGGGGAAGTCCTCCCGGAGGAAGTGACCGAGTAGCCGACCGGCTTGCCAGCTTGTCAGGAAGCACCTGACAGGACGAGCCGATCTCCGTTATCCTGACAGGAACAAGACCCAACGCCCCGCTTGGCACATGCATTGCCAGCGGGGCGTTGTCCTATTGGGACACATCGAACAAATCTAAACCCCATCATAATGGCGAAAGTGAAACCGTTGGCGGATCGCGTGCTCGTAGAGGCCGCAGCCGCTGAAGAGACCAC
>JAGQVV010000039.1:0-638 GCA_020437805.1 Flavobacteriales bacterium | reverse complement strand
GACGACGGCAAGGTGACCCCATTGAGCGTGAAGGCCGGCGACCAGATCCTGTACGGGAAGTACAGCGGGACCGAGTTGACCTTCGATGGCAAGGATTACCTGATCATGCGCGAAAGCGACATCTACGCGATCCTGAACTAATTATTGGCCGACCGGAGTCGGCCGTTTTCATTCCCAAAACCCAGAACTGCAATGGCAGCCAAGAACATCCAATTTGACGTGGACGCACGCGATCGCTTGAAGCGTGGCGTCGATCACCTCGCGAACGCCGTGAAGGTGACCTTGGGCCCTAAGGGCCGCAACGTGATCATCGACAAGAAATTCGGTGCCCCTCAAGTGACCAAGGACGGTGTGACCGTCGCCAAGGAGATCGAGCTGAAGGACGCCGTGGAGAACATGGGCGCCCAAATGCTGAAGGAAGTGGCCAGCAAGACCGCCGACATCGCAGGTGACGGCACCACGACGGCCACGGTATTGGCACAGGCCATCGTGACAGCGGGCTTGAAGAACGTAGCAGCAGGTGCCAACCCGATGGACCTGAAGCGCGGTATCGACAAGGCCGTGACCGCCGTGGTCTCCGACCTGCAGAAGATGAGCAAGAGCGTTGGGGACGACAACGCCAAGATCAAGCAGGTCGC
>JAGQVV010000038.1:3982-8464 GCA_020437805.1 Flavobacteriales bacterium | reverse complement strand
GCATCTACCCGAAGATGGCCCCGCAACCCTTGAAGGAGGAGAGCCTGCTCACCGGCTTGCTGGAGCAGACCAACGAGCCGTACGCCATCGCCAAGATCGCAGGCATCAAGTTGGCCGAGAGCTATCGCAGGCAATATGGTTGCAACTACATCAGCGCCATGCCCACCAACCTGTACGGGCCGAACGACAACTACGACCTGAACAACAGCCACGTGCTACCGGCGCTCATCCGCAAGTTCCACACGGCCAAGATCAACAACGCGGCCAGCGTGGAGGTGTGGGGCACCGGTTCGCCCATGCGCGAGTTCCTGCATGTGGACGACCTGGCCGATGCCTGCTTCTTCCTGTTGCAGAACTACGATGAGGAGATGTTCGTCAACATCGGCACGGGGGAGGACCTCACCATCAAGGCGCTCGCAGAGATGATCAAGGAGATCGTCGGTTTCGAAGGCGAACTGAAATGGAACACGGAGAAGCCCGACGGCACACCGCGCAAGCTCATGGACGTTTCCCGCTTGCACAACCTCGGTTGGAAGCACCGCATCGAACTGCGCGATGGCATCACCAGCGTGTACGCCGAGTTCGCGAAAAGCGAATTGGCGAAAGCCTGATCGCACAGCCGAAGGTTCTACTCCTTTTGGAACCGGGCGGTATACCGACCCGTGTTGCCTGTAACCACAACCGTGTACGCACCGGTTGCCAGGTCGTCCACCTGGAGGGTCTCGTGCGTGGAATCGACCCTGGTTGCCGGGATCACTTCACGTCCCAACTGGTCCACAACAGACAACAGCGCACCCACCATTTCCGGTAACGTTCGGACCTGGACGATATCCGCAGCGGGACTCGGAAAAACTCGGACTTGGCCGATCCCGTGTGAAGGGACGGAATTGATCACTTCCGAACAGCGGTCAGGAACAAGACCTTCCAGCGGGAGATAACCGATGTTCTGTTGTTCCAATGGCTCATAGGTCGGTCCAAGTGCTAAGTAAAGGTTATTTTGGAAGAAGCACATTTTCCCGTTGTCGCCGGAATACATCGGCCCACCGATGCTACAAAGCATGTGGCCATCATAGCGAAGTATACCGTACGGTGGTTCTTCAGCGTCCCAAACGTGAATACCAGCAATTTAAAGCACCCCCTCATGCACCTGTATATCACGCACCGCTCCTAGGAATTCCACTTGGGGGAAAATGGGCCTCCACTCATTGCCATCCCATAGCTGGACATGGGTGCTTTGCACGTTGGGTCCAGGTTGCAAAAAGCCACCTACATAGAGAGAATCACCGTAACCGCAGATCGTTGAAATGTAATAGCCCCCAACGCCATCGCCTACTGGGCTCCATTGGTCCACCCCATCGAATGCGATGATCCGCGGTGAGCCGATCCCTTCGAACAAACCACCGAAATAGAATTGATCATGCCAATACTCAACAGCATTTACCTGCACACGGGATGAGAAGGGCATTCCAGGTATATCCACGAATGCGCCATTGCGCCACTCATGGATACCGGGTGCGTATGCACCATAGAGGCTATCATGCACACCTCCACTGAACATCCTTCCCTCTTCTTCCAAGAAATAGAAAATGCCATTGGGTCTTCCACAAGGCTGCCACATACCGTCCACCAGCATGGTGGCAAATCCCATGGTGCTGTCATTGTGCCACCACGCGCTCAGGTGACCAGCGAAGATCGTATCAGGCCGCATGGCAAGGGATAATACGGGGTGGGGAACCCCGAACTCGGATTGATCACCATTGCCATTAGCAAGACCTTCCACACTCCATGCCGCGCCATCCCACCACGCCATGTTATTAGCTCGTAGAGCACCGCCTTGTACAAAGGGAAAATTGCCGCCAACAAGCACGCGGTCGGATGCCGGATCGATACGGAACGATCGAACAATATTGCTGGTACCTCCATCCAACGACTCCCATTGGCCGAAGCAGTGGTTGCACGTGAAAAATGCAAGGATCAGCAAGATGCACTTGATCGTTCCTTTCGAGCGGTTCACCATGCTACCAATATTTTGACCGACATGGTCCGCTTGCCTGTGTGTACAAGATCCGAATAACTGCCGGTGGCCAATGGGTTCAGATCCAGTTCCACGGTACTGACATTCTGCAAGGGTTGGCTCAATACAATGCGGCCTACACTGTCAAAGAGATCGATACGCCCCGTAACTACTCGTTCAGGCAGCATCAAAATAACCTGACCACTAGAAGGATTGGGAAAAGCCAATAGTTCGTTAGACGAGGTCTCGCTGAATTCCGAAACCCCGACTGTATAGTTGAATAGCAACTGGGCAAGAAAGGCGTCCGATATCGTTAGCTGTGCATTGGGCAGGTCATCCAGATAGGGTTCGTGCCCGTCATTGATCGGCGCGTGGATCGGGAAATTCAATGCTGCGCACATTTTACATCTTGGGAATGAAGAGTGGTGCTTTGGGCGGAGAGTGGACAACAAAGTCAAGGATGGACTGAAGATAGATCCTGGTGGTCACAGTTGAGTTCTTCATCGCACGAGTGTTCGGGACCATGAGCCTGATTCCGACGTAAGTGGATCGCAAGAGCGGTAAAGGTTTCTTTGTCCTTGGCCGTCTTGAATGGTTGTCACCCGTCAGACTACCTTTCGGCCCAGTCCCATCGTGTTGCGCCACACCCACCTCATTCGTCTCGGGGCCTTCGCCTTCTTCCTTTCCATGGGAGCGCTTGCGCTTGCCCAGCAGAACGATATTCCACTACAACGCGATTTCTACATCGATGTGGAACGCAATGCAGCAGCCATTGATTCCAAGGTACACAGTGGGTTGAAGCCTGTGATCGAGTCCCGCGCGGACCTCACGAACGTGATGGGCCATCGTCCGGACAGTTCGAAGTACTACTACTGGATCACCGCCAAACTGTTCAAGGAGCATTTCGTGGAAGTGAAAGGCGAGGACTACCGCCTCACCTTGGACCCCGTGTTCCAATTCGAGTTCGGCGACGAGCTGCACGGCAATACCCAGTACGACGACACCAACCGATACTACCACAATACGCGTGGCCTGCTCATAACGGGCGATATCGGCTCGAAGATCTCGTTCCGGACCATGTTCCATGAGAATCAAGCGATCGTTCCGGAGTACCTGTTCACGCAAGCCTTGGAGAACGGTGTGGTATCCGGCCAAGGGCGGATCAAGATCCAGGAACGTCGGATCCTGGACTACGGATGGTCGCAAGCGAACGTGTCCTATTCACCGGCGAAATGGCTCAACGTGCAGTTCGGCCATGGCAAGCACTTCGTGGGGCATGGCTATCGATCGGTGCTCCTGAGCGACCATGCCATTGTGGCCCCCTACCTCAAGTTCAGCCTGCTTTCCAACAACGAACGATTCCAGTACAGCACCTGGTCCAGCAAATTACAAAGCGGCGTGTTGGCATCGGATCGCCTGCCCACCGGCGAATCGGCCGAATCGCTGTTCTACTGGAAACGAGGCCGCTTCAACCACTTCAGCGTGAACCTCGGTCGCGTACAGCTCGGGCTTTTCGAGAGCACCATTTTCAAGGATATAGACAGCACCGGAGTACTACCCTTCGATGCCCTGGAACTGAACCCGCTCATCGGCGTGAACACGATCGTGCGTGGCTTCGATGGCCCGGAAAAGAGCGTGGTGGGCGTGGACCTGCGTGTGAAGATCACGGACAAGGGCTACTTGTACGGCCAGTTCGCCTCGGACGATCCGTCGGCGCAGCGCTACGCGTACCAGGCCGGTGTGCGTTGGTTCGACGTGGTGCGCGAGGACCTTCACGTGCAGTTGGAGTACAACTCGGTGGACCCGTTCACCTACATGAACGCACCAGCGAAGATGGCCTACGAGCACGCAGGGCTACCCTTGGCGCACCCCTTGCAGGCCAACTTCACGGAGCTGGTTGCCATCGTCGAAGCGGGTTTCGGCCGTTTCATGGGGCAGGTGAAAGTGGTGTTGGCGGATCGTGTACGCGACCCCTCCGTGGAAGCCAACTACGGCTGGGACCTGAAGAAGCCGGACCGCTTGGTGGAGGCCGCCGAAGGACCCGACAGCCAGACGCTGACCTACGGGGACGTGAACGTGAGCTACCTCTTCAATCCGCATACGAACCTGCGGGCCGTGGTGGGTGCCCAACGCCGGAGCGTGGATCCCGGTCCGGAACGCGAGCAAAGCACGTACATCTACGTGGCGATCCGCACCAGCCTCTTCAACCGCTATTACGACCTTTGATCGATCCATTCGCGTGAAGGAACACGGCTACATACTCATCCTCGGTGGCATCACCTCCTTCCTGGTGGTGCTCTTCACCATGCCATCGCTCATCAAGGTGGCGCGCATGAAACATTTGGTGGATGAGCCCTCCGAAGAGCGCAAGGTGCACCACCGCAGTGTCCCCACCATCGGTGGCATCATCATCTTCGCCTCCATCATTTTCTCCTATGCCCTCTGGTTCCCGGAGGCTTCCGTGGCCG
>JAGQVV010000038.1:0-3899 GCA_020437805.1 Flavobacteriales bacterium | reverse complement strand
TGTTCTTCATCGGTGTGAAGGATGACATCATCGGATTCTCGCCCGTGAAGAAGCTCGTAGGCCACATGGTGGTGGGCTACATCCTGGTGATGATGGCCGGGATCCGGATCGTTGACATGCACGGTGTGTTCGGTATCTACGAATTGCCCGAGTCCATCAGCATCGCCCTCTCGTTCTTCGTATACGTGGTGCTGGTGAACGCCTTCAACCTGATCGATGGGGTGGATGGTCTGGCAGCGGGGATCGGGCTCATTGCGTCGGCCACGTACGGCATGTGGCTGTTCCTAGCGGGTGATATCGCCTTGTCCTTGCTGGCCTTCGTGCTGGCCGGTGCGCTGGTGGGCTTCCTCGTGTTCAACTGGCACCCGGCACGGATCTTCATGGGTGATAGTGGATCCTTGATCATCGGGGCCATCATCGCGGTGCTGGCCATGAAAGTGGTGGAGCATGACACCTCCCGCCTGCCCACCTACCTGAAGCAGATCCCGACCCCCATCTTCGCGATGGCCGTGATCGCGTACCCGCTGGTGGACACGCTGCGGATCTTCATTTACCGGATGGCCTCCGGCGTATCACCCTTTGCAGCGGACCGCAACCACATCCACCACCGGCTCATGGACCTGCAGCTGGGCCACCGCAAGACCACCGGCTTGCTGTACATCTATGCCATCGCCATCATCGCGCTCAGTCTGGTCACGCGCAAATGGCACCCCAACCTCGGGCTGATGGTGCTGGGGACCACGGCCGTGGCCCTGGCCATGCTCCCGTACGTGTGGCCCAAGCGGAGCAAGGCATGATCCGTTCCGTCCTCGCTTCGTTCTTCTTCATCGGGGTCCTGTGGTGCACCGCCCAAACGGGTTGGTCGCCGTTGAGCCGTGAAGTGGAGCGACCATACGCGGATCGGTTGCAGGCCTTCGGTTCGGAAGCGCATACGGCCGTGCGACCCTATTCCACCAACACCCTGCGCACCACGGTCCAGGCGGACAGCCTTTTACCTGAGGCATGCTTGGGCAAGCTGGATACGTGGGCCGGCCGTATGAACGGTCGGAAGTTCCGCTGGGGGCCGCTTTTGGAGGCTGTTGGTGGGTATGAAAGCGGCACGGCGAGCGGCTCCCGCTACAGGGCGAGCGCCGGCTTTTGGACCGATCTCGATGTCGGCCCCAAGCTCAACTTCCATTTCGATGGGCAAGCCTGGGGTGAGCAGCTGCCGGGCTACCTCGATTCCACAGCGAAAGCCACCATGGTGACGGCCGGAGAAGGCTATGCCTACGGGGATCGTCCCCAAGTGACGCACTACGATTGGAACGGCCACATCAGCTGGGATGCGCACAAGTACATCAACCTCACCCTCGGGCGTGGCAAGAATTCCTTCGGCGATGGTCACCGCTCGCTCTTCCTTTCCAGCGAGGCGTGGAGCTATCCTTACCTGAAGATCAGCACCACGGTATGGCACGTGAAGTACGTGAACCTCTTCTCCATGATGGATGATATCCGCGGTGCTGATGGCGACCCTTCGAAGTTCCAGAAGAAGTACTCCAGCATGCATTACCTCTCCTGGAACGCTTCCAAGCGCTTGAACTTCTCGGTCTTCGAGGCCATCATGTGGAGCGCCGGTGATGAGGCCTATCCACGTGGCTTCGATGTGAACTACCTGAACCCGATCATCTTCTATCGGCCGGTGGAATTCCAGATCGGTTCGCCGGACAACGCCCTGCTGGGTTTCGGTGGCAGCGTGAAGGCGGGGAAGCACGTGTTGTTCTACGCGCAGTTCATGCTGGACGAATTCCTGTTGGACCTTGTGCGTGAGGGCAACGGCTGGTATGCCAACAAACAAGCCGTGCAACTGGGTGTGGATGCCTACGAAGCGTTCAGGGTCGAAGGCCTGCATCTGCGGGGTGAGTGGAACTACATCCGCCCCTTCATGTACACCCACTCGGACACGCGGCAGAACTACGCCCACTTCGGCCAACCCCTGGCCCACCCTTACGGGTCCAATGTGCAGGAGGTGTTGGCGCACGCGGACCTGGACCGCAAGGGATGGTCGCATTCGCTGCGCCTGAGCATGGCCTGGATGGGAACCGACAGTGTGGATAGCTACGGTAACAACATCTTCCGGCCGGAGATCGATAGGCCGGATGCCGAGGGGCCGGGAGCAGTGAACTTCGGGTACTACGTCGGTGACCTGCGGCCGCAGAGCGTATTGCATGTGGAAGCACGATCCGGATGGACGATTGATCCCCGTTCGGCCATGCGGTTGGAAGCCGCGTACACCTTCCGGACCACCGACCCGGCATACGGAAAGGCGTACACCACGCACTACTTCCGGATCGGTCTGGTCTGCCACTTCCGCGAGCGGCATCCGGAGCAAGCCAGGCGCTACATCATCCGGTGATCACGGTTCGGTGCGGATGGATACTTTTGCGGCGCTCCCGACAGCGCACCATAGCGCGAGCGGGAGTACCGTGCAGTCCACCGGAACCGTCACAGCACCTTCACCAGCGGCCAAGATCCGGGCGCTGGTGGTTCTTTTCAAGCTTCGATTGGCATCGTTGGTGGTGGTCAGTGCCGCCTTCGGATACCTCTTCGCCATCCCGGAAGGCGGCTTTTCGTGGCTGGGCCTCTTGGGCCTGTGCTTCGCAGGAACCTTGTTGACCGGTGCTTCCAATGCCTTGAACCAGGTGTTGGAGGTGCGGGAGGATGGTTTGATGCACCGCACCAAGGAACGCCCCTTGGTCCGCGCGACCCTATCGAACACCGAGGCCGTTGTTGTCGCATTCATCGCTGCCGGTGTCGCCACGTTGATGCTCTGGTTGCAGTTCGGGGCGCTCACGGGCATCCTGGGGTTCATCTCCCTGTTCATGTACGTGGCCTTGTACACACCGATGAAGAAGTCCTCGTCCTGGGCGGTCTTCGTGGGGGCCTTCCCCGGAGCGTTCCCGCCCATGCTTGGTTATGTAGCGGCCACCGGTCGTTTCGATCTGGGGGCCGGGCTGCTCTTCGCTATGCAGTTCATGTGGCAGTTCCCGCACTTCTGGTCCATTGCGTGGGTATTGGATGAGGACTACCGGCGCGCTGGCTACAAGCTACTTCCTGGAGGTACCCAGCCCGGCCGCACACCGGCATCGATGATCCTGTTGTACACCTTGTTCGTCATTCCCGTCGGTATCCTTCCTTGGTTCTTCGGTTTCACTGGTCCGGTGGCGGGTATCGTCGCGGTGATCGGTGGGGTGTTCATGGTGGTGCCTGCCGTTCGATTGTTCATCACCTTGGACAAGCGCGAAGCACGGCGTTTGATGTTCGCAAGCTTCCTGTACCTCCCCATGGTGCAGCTGGCCTATGTGCTTGATCGTATATGACCACGATCCCCTCCTTTACTCCCGAGGAACTCCACGCACGGAGCATCCGCACCCGCAAGCTCATCACATGGCTGATGATCTTCGCCATCGTCATGTTCTTCGCGGGCCTCACCAGCGCCTATGTGGTGAGCATGAGCGGCGGGTATTGGACGGTCATCACCTTGCCCACGGCCTTCTATTGGAGCACGGCCTTCGTGCTTGGTGGAAGCATCACCGTGCACCTGGCCCTGAACGCTGCCCGAAAGGGCAACAAAGGTGCGATCACGCCGATGCTGGTGTTGACCTTGGTCCTTGGGCTGGGCTTCACCTATTCGCAGGTGCAGGGCTGGAAGGCCTTGGCGACATTGGGCATCACCTTGAGCCCCAACAAGCTCACGGGCCTCGGTGGTACGTACGGAAAGGACTTCACCATAACGAAGGACGGGCAGCCCCTGGTGCCGAAGGACGGTCATTGGTACGCAGCGGATGACGTGGCCATGACGCGGCAGTTGGACGCTGAGGTGGCCGAACAACGGGACCGTACCGGCCCGTACCTGTACACCT
>JAGQVV010000309.1 GCA_020437805.1 Flavobacteriales bacterium | reverse complement strand
AGAACTGCTGAAGGACACCGACCTGCGGCCCGAGGACCTGAAGACCGTGATCTACCTCCGTGGCGACAAGACCTTGGTGCGCTCTTCCGCTGCATTGAGGATCCTGCGCGACCTTGGTGGTGCATGGGCGCTGAGCTATGCGTTCATGATCGTTCCGCGTCCAATACGTGACCTTGTGTACGGATTCATAGCCAAGAATCGGTATCGCTGGTTCGGACAGAAGGAGACCTGTATGGTGCCGACACCGGAATTGCGCAGCCGCTTTCTGGATCCGTGATCGAAGTACCCTTGGTGCCGCTCTTCCAGCGTTGATGGGCCTTCCGGCTTGACCCCGACATTGCCCTGGATCGTATATTCGTCGCACTGGATGCATCCAAGCCCGGCACATTGAAAGGAACGATTGAAAAGAGCGACAAGGAGCGTCCGGCGATCCTGTGGGAAGAGCCGCTTCCGAGAAGGATGGTCGCCAGCTGGTGGTATGCTGTCCTCTTTGCGGTTCTCGTGGTACCCTTCCTGCTTCGCGAGGTCTCAGGTCAATTGGAAATGTACCCGGCCGTGCTATTCCCGGTCGGTGCATTGACGGCCGGTACATCCGATACCTTGGTGACCTATCCCCGGTATGAGATATTCGCCGTGATGGCGGACAGCAGCGCCGAGCCGATCCCTCCGGGGCGCTTCATGGGCAACATCCCAGCGCAATACTTCACGCACTTGGCCGATTCGCGTTTCGGTCTCATCGAACCCACCTATCGCACGCGCTGGACCAATTGGTTCGGAAAGGACCGGAAATGGACAGCGGAGGAGCGGGAACGCACACTGGACTGGTTGGCATCGCGTGCGGAAAAGGCCGGTCACCCGGACGCGGTGGTGATCCGTGTCCGTCGGTCGATCAAAACCACGGATACCCGCACAGGAATGGAGACCGGATCGGAAGTAAGGTACAGCTACGATATCGCCCTCCATGATCGATAGGATCGAGCGCTTCGCCCAACGGATCCGCGAGAACACATGGATCGACACCCGGTCCTTGGCCTTCTTCAGGGTCCTGTACGGGCTCGCCGTCCTGTTGTTCCTACGCCCGTCCTACGCCTGGTTGGAAGGTGTGCCGCCAACGTTCTTCTCGCCCCCGTTGTTGAGCCTGGCCAATCTCTTCGACCGCTTCCCGCCGAAGACGTTCTTCACCACATTGAACGTGCTGCTGATCCTGTTCGCCACGCTCCTCACCATCGGGTTACGTACGCGGATCGCGGCCTTCGGTCTGCTCTCGGTGATGATCATCGGCAATTCGTTCCATTTCTCCTTGGGCAAGGTGGATCATCCGATACTCCTGTTGTGCGTGCTTATTTCGCTCAGCTCATCGGATTGGGGCGAACACTTCTCGGTGGATGCGCTTATCGATCGCGGAAAAGCGACCGTCCCGAACCGCACCACCGATCTGGCCTTGTTGGCCACGATCATCGCTTTCGCCTTCATCACCGCAGGTTTCGGGAAAGCGCTGGTCTGGCTCGACTTCGACTTCAGCACAGGAGGCTTCTTGGCCTGGTTGCTGGTGAAATACCATAGCGCCAGCAACACCGCGCTCTTGGCCACTTGGGCGGTGAACATGCCCTACCGTTGGTTGTGGGAGTTTGCGGACATCTTCGCCGTCGTCTTTGAGCTTGGATTCTTCTGGGCCTTGATGCGACGGAAACGTTGGATCGTCTGGGTGATCATCTGGTGCTCCTTCCACATCGTCAACACCTTGGTCCTGAATCTCTCGTTCGTCATGAACGCGATCGTCGTCTTGGCCTTCTTTCCATGGTCCCAGCTTTGGGCACCCGGATCGAAGGCGCAAGGCCTGAAATACCTGGCATTGGTCCTGCTCGGGGTGGGCATGATCGCATCGACCAAGCCCTTGCACGGGCTGCGGAGGTCCGTGGCCCAAGGTCTGGGTGTCGACCCCGGCGATGTTACAGGTGCAGCCCATACGATCATCTGGTTCGGGGTCATGTTGTTGTTCGTTTGGTTGCTGCGCACTCCGTTCGTGGGCACGCTTCCGCTGGGGAGCAAGGGACGAACCACCACCTGAGCCGTTCCCTTTCGTGACCGAGAACCCATCTTTGCAGCGCATGGCAACACATCTGGTAACAGGCGGCTGC
>JAGQVV010000308.1 GCA_020437805.1 Flavobacteriales bacterium | reverse complement strand
AGAACTGGCTGGCAAGCACCGTGGCCAGGCTTCCGAAGATGTAGAAGTCGTACCACTCGATCAGCGTGCCCAATGATGAGGCCCAAATGACCTTACGCAGCGATCCGGTGGGTGTGGTGGTGGACACGACGAAGGAGCTCTGAAGCCGCAGGGCGCGACCCGGGCCGGGGCAAGATACCGGTCGAAGTGGGAAGGCCAAGAGGCTTTGTCATGCCTCCGGGATCTTTCCTCATAATCATCTGATGTCCAAAAGAATATGGCACTGATCAGGCGTGGACGCACCGTGCTGGCACTAGCTCAATTCATCGAAGAATATCTCTATTCGTCGACAAAATATGTGTATTCGTCTTGACAAACGCTATCCTTCCGCCTCAACTTGCGGCACTCTTCGACCTGACCGGCTAACCCTTAGAACCCAGAAAAGACCATGTGGCCAGTCCAAACGCTTACGCTCCTTCTCTGCCTCACCGACGAGGAACAACTCTTCGCACAGTCCATCCCCACCTTGGATGGTCCAGCGCCCACCGAATTGGTGGTACCCGCAACGGTTGAAGAGGAGTGCGGGGATGCGCTCTTCGAGGACTTCGCTTGACAGCCTCGCAGGACCCTGGTCCTGTGTTCCGAGGACCCCGGTGCCGCCGCCTTGGTGCCGGGGTTCCTTCATTTTGGATACATGCTCCGCGATCGGCAGGCTTATGCTCTGCAAGTGGGTTGTACCGCGGATCGTTCTTCGGTCTATATTCGACGCCCTTTTACCCACCCACATGACCCGGACCACCAACCTGCTTATCGTCGCAGCCCTCATGAGCGCTGCGACAGCCACCGCCCAGACCAAGACCTCGCGTGCAGAGATCACGTGGGGGCCCGAATTGAACGACTCCAAGGACGGCGACTTCCGCGAAGTATTCGCCTACAATGAAGAGGAGGTCTACATGCTCGTGAATTACAAGAAGGAGATCCATGTCCAGAAGATGGACCTGGGCTTCCACTCCGTGTACAAGAAGCTGTTGCCCATGGAGATCGACAAGAACGATCACCGCTTGGAGCTGATCCAGTTGATCGGGGACCGTATCGTGGTGTTCACGACCTATTACGACAAGAAGGCCAAGAGCAACGAACTATTCTTGAGGATGTTCAACGCCGGGAACATGAGTCCGATCGGCCGTATACAACGTGTTGCCGAGATGCCGGTGGAGAGCCGACGTCAAACGGGTTCCTTCGATGTGCATAGCTCTCCGGACGATTCGAAGATCCTCGTGAACCTGAACCTACCGTTCGAGAAGGAGAACATGGAACGCTTTGCGTTGCGGGTCTATGACAACGAAATGAACGCGCTGTGGCAGCGCGATGTCGAGCTCCCATACCCCGATGATGAATTCGCCGTGGCGGACCTTCGCTTGGATGATGAAGGTTCCGTGATCATGGTCGGAAAGAAGTATGCCGAGAAGTCCGAAGCGAAGGAACTGAGGAAGGACAAGAAGCCCACGTTCGTCTACCACTTGCTGGTGTACCATGCCGACAAGGATGTTCCGGACGATCATGCCATCATCGTTCAGGACAAGTTCCTACAGGACCTGACCTTGAGCCTGGGCGATGAAGGGGACATTCTCTGCGGCGGCTTTTACGGGAACAAGGGAAGCTACACCACCCGTGGGACCTTCTTCCTCCGTTTGGATCGCAAGTCCAAGGCCGTCATCCATGAGAGCTACAAGGAGTTCACGGACGACTTCATCACCCAGTACATGACAGAGAAGGAGGAGGACAAGGTGAAGAAGAAGGCCGACAAGAAAGGGGAGGAACTGGAGATGTTCAACTACGAACTGCGCGATATCGTACGCACCGATGACGGTGGTGCCGTACTCGTGGGTGAACAGTACCGCTTCTACGTCACCACTTCCACGTTCACCGATGCCAATGGGCGTACCAGCACCACGACCACCTACCACTATGTCTACAATGACATCATCGTGGTCAACGTGGACCCCGAAGGGAACATCGATTGGGCCGTGAAGGTGCCCAAGCGCCAGCATACCACGAACGACGGTGGGTACTATTCCTCCTTCGCGATGCACGTAACGGAGGACAATATCTACTTCGTGTTCAACGACAATGGCAAGAACCTCTTCCTGCTGCCGGGCGATAAAGTGGAGCAGTTCAAGCTGGGTGGTAAGGAAGCGCTGATCACCCTGGCCACCGTTGAAGGTGTGGGGACCGTGCATCGGGAAGCCCTCTTGGCCCCGGACAAGCGCGATGCGATCACCCGTCCGAAAGCTTGCGTGCAGATCGACGAGAACCGCATGTTCGTCTATGCGGCGCGAAAGAAGGATTACCGCTTCGGGATGATCACCTACCAATAGGCCTTCCAATACTTTGCCGCCGGTGACCGTTCTTTGAAAGGGTCACCGGCGGTCCCATTTTCGATCATGTCCAAGTCCATCATAGCCGCATTCCTTTTCGCACTCTTCGCTACAACAACACATGCCCAGTGGCGTTTCGAAGGCGACTCCACACCGACATGGGAACAGGTGATCGTGCGCTACCGGGACCTGGATCGAATGCACCGTGGCGCGCGCCTATTGGAGATGGGGCATGACGACGACGGTTCACCCATCCATCTATTCGTGATCGGTGATGGGAGCGGCTTCACGCCGGATAGCATACGGAAAGCGGGGAAAAGCATCCTGTGGATCACCAACGGCATCCACCCCGGCGAACCGGACGGCATCGATGCAAGTCTGTTGCTCGCAAAAGCATTGTTGGAGAGCGACCAGCTGATGGGGCTCGCGGCGCACACCGCTGTTTGCATCGTGCCCGTGTACAACGTCAGCGGTGCCAAGCAGCGCAGCAGCACCGGTCGTGCAAACCAGAATGGTCCTGCCGAATACGGCTTCCGTGGCAACACGCGAAACCTCGACCTGAACCGCGACATGATCAAGGCGGACTCCCGGAACGCTCGCGGACTATTGGCGGCATTGACGAAATGGGACCCCGATGTGTACTTCGAAACACACGTGAGCAACGGTGCGGACCACCAATACGTAATGGAATTGCTCACGTCCCAGAAGGACAAAATGGACCCGGCCCTTTCCCGCTTCATGTCCGGTACAATGATCCCCGAACTGTATGCCTGGATGGAACACAAAGGCATCTTGATGTGTCCATACTTCGAGACCATCGGCTCGACCCCTGAAGAAGGCTTGACCGGCTTCGTGGACGGCCCTCGGTACAGCACCGGCCATGCCGCTGTGCGGAACAGGATCGGTATCCTTAGTGAATCGCACATGCTCAAGCCGTACTCCGATCGCGTCAACGCCACGTTCCAATTGATGCTGGCGACATTGGCGGTGATGAACGAGGAACGGGAAGCCATGCATGCAGCGTTGTTCGAGGCGCGCACGAACGCGAAGGAGGCACGGTCCTTCGGATTCAATTGGTCGATCGACACCACCCGCAAGGACGTCTTGGATTGGAAGGGCTACTCCGCCGTTCGTTCCACAAGCAAGGTGAGCGGGCTCGAGCGGATCCATTACGATCACGAGAGGCCCACATCGATAGAGGTTCCGTGGATGGACGACGCGAAGCCCGAGTTCATGTTGGAGCGACCCAAAGCCTACCTGATCCCACAGGAATGGCACGAGGTCGTCGATCGCCTGCTGCTCGATGGGGTGGAGATGGTCCGGCTCGACGAACCACGCAA
>JAGQVV010000307.1 GCA_020437805.1 Flavobacteriales bacterium | reverse complement strand
GCGGCCACAGCGAGTTCCTGCATCATTCGATCGAGTTGGAATTGGCCTCCCGGACGCTGGGGGTCCTCGTTCCATAACCAGACGTTACCGACATCGGTGAACA
The DNA here is from genome assembly GCA_020437805.1 of Flavobacteriales bacterium. Classification (GTDB taxonomy): domain Bacteria; phylum Bacteroidota; class Bacteroidia; order Flavobacteriales_F; family PHOS-HE28; genus PHOS-HE28. The sequence continues at coordinate 2,367 of JAGQVV010000307.1, read as the reverse complement.
CTGCTCCCTTCATAGCACCAGCGATCGGGAATCGGTATTCGATGTTGCTTTCGAACTTGATGTCGCCGACTTGGTCCACCTGCAGGTTGTCGTTCGCATTGTCCTGGTTCGGGTCCGTTTCCGGCGAATAGGTACCTGGTCCTACACTGCGTGCACGGAACCCGCGCAAGCTATTGGTACCACCGCTGTAGAACTGCTTCACGAAGGGTATGGTGGTGCTGTTGCCATAGGGCGCTGCCAATGAGGTTTGCAGCCTCCAGACCAACTGGCTGCCGTAGGCTCCGATCCGCTGGTGCCAAACCACTTCCGGACGGAGTCGCAGGTATTGCGAGAACTTCTGTCCGAAAAGCGTGTGACCACCGTCCTCGCTCGGCCCTCTCAAGGCATTCAGGCTGGCTCCCAGAAGGGCTCCACTCTCATCGATGCCCATGCTCAACAACCACCAGCTCAGATCGCTCTGGCCCTTCTGCGTGGCCCGTGTGTACGTGTAACCCATGCCCACTATGAACTGCTCTTCCAAGCTTTGTTTGATGGACGGGTTGTCATCCAGGTAGTCATCGAACTCCGGTGTGGTATAGTACAGGTCGTTGAAGCTGATCTCCACGGGTTGGAAGTCGTGCCAAACCATGTTGTTCCTTCGCCAAGCGTATCGAAAACCAGTGGATGCCGTACGGATGCCATAGAGCGAGATCCGACGGTAGAACCCATAGCCTGCTTCGATCCGTGTGGTAGGGGTGAAGGAGCGTGCCGATGGAAGCTTGGAGAGACCCACCAGCTTGGGGATGCTGAGCTCCGCCTTCACTCCGAACTCATAGGCGTTGGTGCCTTTGCCATCGCCGGAGATCTGCGTTTCGAAGCGACCGTTCAGATCCATGGAGAGCACCTCCGCGCCACGGAAAAGCCCTCTGTCCTTCACGCCGATCTTGGCGCCCGGACCTGCGAAGTTGTTGCTCTTGCTCACGGCGTTGAGTTCGGTGTTCAGGGAGAACCGCTTCTGGGGTGATAGCAGCACATCCGTGTGCAAGCGTGTCGGGTCAAGGGAGTCCGGGGTGAATTTCACCTGTGTCTTGCGGAACACGCCGTAACTTGACAGGTATCGCCGGGTCTGGTCCGTAAGTCGTTCGGAGTACATTTGGCCTTCTGCCAGGAACACGCCCCGCAGGATGGTGGAAGGTCTGTACATGCCTAAATGGTCCACGTAGTGAACGGTGTCCAGGTCCAAGGTGTCGTTCGCGACCAGGAGTTCATCGAAGTCGCCGTGTACGTATACTTTCCCAAGGTGGTAACGCGCCTGTTCTTCGGGTGTGGTACCGAGCTTTACACGGAGCAGTAGGTCCACTTGTGTGTCGCCGACCGTGGTGTCCGCGATGAATTCCAGATCATCGTCCCTGAACCTGTAGTAGCCTTTGTTCCGCAGGATCCCGGCCACGCGGCTCCGTTCCTTTATCAGGGCATCCAGATCGTAAGGGTCCCCGGTGGCGATACCGCTAGTTCCTTGCGCCTCCACGAGGTCCATCGCCAAGGTGTCCGTACGGTCAGCACGTGAAGCACTGTCGCTGTACATGATCCTGCGTATGCGATGCAATGGCCCTGTTTCCACGGTGAAGGTCACTTCCGCCAGCTTGCGCTTCTTCTCCACTTGGTGTGTAACGTGCGCCGTGAAGTGGCCGCGGTTGATCAAGCGGTTCTCCATGGCCTTGTCGATGTTCGCCAAGGGCACTTCGTCCAAGTACGTGGCTGCGTTCCCGATCTTGTACTTCAACCAATTGCGGATGCCCTTGTTCGGTTCCTTCGGTTCCTTGGTGCCGTTATGGATGGCCACCGTGGGGCGCAACCAAAGGATGTGGTTGTTCGGCTCGGGAATGATCGTGCTTTCCAATTCGGCACGGAGGATGGAGGCACCGCTTTCCGGTTTCTCCGTGAACACCACTTCGTAGTCATTGAATAGAGGACGCTCTTCCGTGGCATAGCGTAGACCCGTGCAGGAGGGTGTTGCAAGAACGAACAGCGCGCAGAGCCCAGCCCAGACCTTCTGCGGCCCGGCCACGAACAGGTGTCCTGCGTTCCGTTTCCTCATTCCTCCTTGATGCCCTGCTCCCTGCGGTGTTGCTCCAATCGCTCACGCTGTTCCTTCCGGGCCTTGGTCCTTGCTCGTTCGTTCTCTTCGAAGTCCTTGGTGAACATGAAGGCGATGCCGCTGTTGCGGATCTCACCATCGAACAGGTCGTACGCGTTCTCTTGGAAGCCTCGGATGCGGAACCTGCCGTCGGGCGTCAGGTCGTACAGGATCGCATACTGCGCAGCCCGGTTGTTGCTCATGTTGCTCAGCTGGTTGGCGCTTTCGTCCAACCCGATGCTGCCGTCCAC
>JAGQVV010000306.1:1848-2049 GCA_020437805.1 Flavobacteriales bacterium | reverse complement strand
TGCCCGGCTTCAGCTCGATGTTGTGCACTACGGTGCCCAAGGGGATCTGGCTCAGCGGAAGAGTGTTTCCCACTTCCGGTGGCACTCCGGTAAGGCCGCTCATCACCTCCTGTCCGACCTTCAGGCCGTTCGGAGCGAGCATGTATCGCTTCTCTCCATCGGCGTAGAACAAGAGGGCGATGCGAGCGGTGCGGTTCGGAT
>JAGQVV010000306.1:0-1776 GCA_020437805.1 Flavobacteriales bacterium | reverse complement strand
CACCGCCGATGTAGCGCATGGTCATTTTACCTGTGTGGTTACGGCCACCGCTCTTGACGGTACCGCTGGTCAATGACTTCTCAGGTACACGCGTGGTGACGCCTTCGAAGTCCACGATCACCTTGTGACGGGTGCCTGGAGTGACCGGATTTAGTTTACGTATGCCCATTGTTCTGGATCCTTACGGGTCAGATGCTGGTGTAGAGGTCGATGGTCTCCCCTTCCTTCACGGACACGATCGCTTTCTTGAAGCTTTGCGTGCGACCTTTCAGGATGAGGCTCTTGGTATACCGGGTGCGATTCTTTCCGCGGCAGATCATGGTGCGCACACCCGTCACCGTGACGTTGTACTCCTTCTCCACTGCTTGCTTGATCTGCACCTTGTTGCTGGTCTTTGCGACCACGAAGCCGAAACGGTTCTCCTTTTCGCCTTGGGCGGTCATCTTCTCGGTGACGATCGGACGAATGATGATCTGGCTCATGGCTTACTTGGTAAGAATGGTTTCCAACGGTGCGATCGCGTCCTTCATGATCAGAAGGCCATTGGCGTTCATGATGTCGTAGGTGTTCAGCTCAGCGGCCACCACCACACGCGTACCTTGCAGATTGCGCGCGCTCATCAGGACGATGTCATCCTTCGCAGGCACAACGACAAGGCTCTTACGAGCGCCCAGTTCGAAGGCCTTCAGGAAGGCGGCGAACTCACTGGTCTTCGGAGCGCTCATGCCTAGGCCGTCGATCACCTTGAGGGATCCATCCTTCGCCTTGTAGGTGAGGGCGCTGCGGCGGGCGAGGTCCTTGACCTTCTTGTTCAACTTGAAGTGGTAGTCACGCGGACGTGGTCCGAAGACGCGAGCACCGCCCTTCAAGAGGGGGCTTTTGATGGACCCCTTACGCGCGCCACCAGTGCCCTTCTGGCGATGCAACTTGCGTGTGCTGCCACTGAGCTCGCTCTTCTCCAGTGTCTTGGCGGTGCCTTGACGCTTGTTCGCGAGGTGTTGCTTCACGTCCAGCCAGATCGCGTGATCATTGGGCTCGATCGCGAACACTGCATCATTGAGCTTGGCCTTCTTGCCGGTGGACTTACCGTCCTTGCTGTGGATATCGAGTTCCATCTTACTTCCAGATGATCACAAAGCTGCCTTTGGCACCAGGGACGGTCCCTTTCAGCAGAATGAGGTTCTTGTCCTTATCGATCTTCACCACACGGAGGTTCTCCGTAGTGATCTTCTTACCGCCCATCCGGCCGGCCATCCGCATGCCTTTGAAGACACGGCTCGGATAGGAGCTACCTCCCAAGGATCCCGGGGCACGGCTACGATCATGCTGACCGTGCGTGGCTTCACCCACACCGCTGAAACCGTGACGCTTCACAACGCCTTGGAACCCCTTGCCCTTGCCATGGCCGGTAACGGTCACGAAGCCGCCCTCAAAAAAGAGGTCGACCCCGATGCTGTCACCCAGCTTCAGGTCCCGGGGGAATTCCTTGAACTCGTGCGCCATGGTCTTCGGCGTGGTGTTCGCTTTCTTGTAATGGCCCATGGCAGCAGCAGGCGTGTTCTTCGGGCGGCGCTCACCAGCGGCAAGCTGCACGGCCTCGTAACCGTCCTTCTCCATGGTCTTCACGTGGGTGACCACGTTGGGGGTGGCCTCGATCACGGTGCATGCCACAAGGCTGCCTTCCGCGTCAAAGAGGCTCGTCATCCCGATCTTTTTTCCGATCAATCCGCTCATCGCTCTGTTCTATTACAGGGTCAGACCTTGATCTCCACGTCC
>JAGQVV010000305.1 GCA_020437805.1 Flavobacteriales bacterium | reverse complement strand
CAGGCAGGCAGATCGCTTGGGTGCCGATGCTGTTGGCCGGGAACGCGTTGGTCCCGCTCACCACCACGACACTTCCGGTCTCGTCCTCGATCTCCCAGGTCACTCCACCAGGGTTGGCGTCGTTCTGGAACTCCAAGTTCAAGCCGTTCTCCGTGCAAGCGGGGTTGAAGTCGCCGCAGGTCATCGTCAAGGTGTACGCACCGAAGTTCGCAGCCCAACCCGTTACATAGATGTAATAGGTCTCGGCGCTGGAACCCGTCCAAGTGGCAATGCTGCGTGAACCGCTGCTCGCGCAAAGCGCGAATGCATCGTCGTTTCCAGCAACGCAGTTCTGTACGCCGCAACCGTCCGTTCCGATCCAGATCTGGGTATCGAAGCTCGAACCGCAAAGGCTGGCCGTCATCTGACCATCGAAGCCTTGCACGGTGTACCACACACCGCGTCCAGTTGCAAAGTACACATATGGGTCGCCGGTATTGTCGCAACCGGCAGTCGGTGCACCAGTTTGGGTTGCATTCGTAGTGTTACCGGTTGTAACGCTATTGCATTCGACCATGATCGCACCTGCGCAGAGGTCGTTCACTGGCGGGCAGGTATAGGTATCGGACGCCAAGGTCAGGTTACAGGAGTTGTCTCCATCGTTGGTCACCGTGACGACCACCAAATCACCATCGGAGAATCCGGTAAGTGTTGTGATCCCGGTGGATCCAACAGCAACCGGGGTCTGTGGGTTCCCGTTGACCGTGTACTCGATCGTAGCACTGGTCTCTGGAACCGCCAAGATCTCGCCGAACGCGGTGATGTTCACATCCACGTCGAATCCTCCAGGACAATTCGGAACGGGGTCACTTGTAGCGACGGGAGCCGAGCACGCAGGTGGTCCGCCCAGCGCGATGTTGTCGATCAGGACGTTGTTACCGAACTTGGAAACACCCCGGAAACGCACCCGGTCCGTACCTGGCGTAAGCAGGAAGGAGCGCGAGGCCCATTCGCCAGCAAGCGGTGTGTTCAGTTCAGTCGTGGCCAATCCCACAGTGTTGAAGACACTGCCGGTTTCGTTAGAGCCGGATGCGACCAGCGTCCAGTTGGTTCCACCATCATTGGACTCTTCGATGTAGATCGAGTCGATGGCAGACACACTATACTGCCGCCCTGCTACATCGAATTGGAGATATTGAACCCCCACGATCGGCGTTACCACCGGACTCGTGTAGATCAAGGTGGCATTAGCAGATTGGGTGAAGAAGTCCCAAATGATGGAACCCGTGCCGACACCGAATCCGCTGGCGGCATTGTACCGCAAGTTCACGGCACTACCGGTGCCGGATTGGCTCCAGCAGTTACCGACGATCGTCCCTGAGCTGAAATCCTCCGCGATTCCTCCCGTGGTGAGGTTGACGGTCACCACGTTGGAGTTGTTCACATCAGGTCCGGTGGAGCAGGTGGTCACGATCCGGAAGTAACGGGTCATGGTGATCGCCGTGGTGGTGTATGATGCCGTGGCGGCACCAGAACCGCCTACAACGGGTGCCCAGCTACCGACACCATCAGGTGACTCCTCCCACGCGTAGGTGATACCGATGCCGGAGGATAGACCAGTGGCGGAGAGAACGACCGTATTCCCGCTACAAACGGCAACGGGACTGGTTATACTCCCTGCGTTAGGGACGCCCATGCAAGGCATAGGAGGTGTGAAGGTCAACTTCTTGCCCGCAAGATTCGCCATCACCGATGCATTGATCGAGTTGTTCGCTGTAACACCAGATGCAGTTGAGGTAGCTGCTGGGGTAACGCTCAGGAACGTACTTGCACCATTGAGCCCTACGGATGCAGAAACCGAGTTCGTGGTGGTGTACGGATTACTATACACCATCTCGATCACGTTGGTCGTTTCATAGAGACGAAGGATGCTGGAAACCGCAGCTCCTGCTGTGCTTCCAAAACCACCAATCTTACTATTGTGCCAATTCACCGTCAACACGCGGTTGGGTGCTGTTCCAGTCGTCGAGTATCGGATCTCTCCGCCGGTCATGTTGTTATCATCCCAGAATGGAGCGATCAACGGTCTGTTAGAGGACGCTACTGCCAATGAATTGGTCCAGCCAGAACTAATGGCTCCACCGTCCATTCTTATCATGCCATTGGTGGTGATACTGAATGTTGTGCGGGCAACTCCATCGAAAACGAACGTGAATCCGATCGGAATAGCGGTCTGGGTACCATCGTCCCCAATTGCTGTCGAGGTGGTTCCCGTTATCTGAGCATACGTTTCCGTAGACTCAGCAAACGTGTAGGTGTTCACCTGTGCACTCATCGCACCCGAGAGTGCAATGGCTACCGTGGTCAGGCCGGTCGCTAGCCACCGCGACGTTCGCCGCTGCAGTGTATTCGTGTTTCGTGTCTTCATCATCAAAGGGTTATTGGTTTTAGGGTTTCAGGGAACAAAGCAGGAAATGGTGTTGGCGGCACGGGAGTAAGGCCAGCAGCCTGTTTGTGCGACCGGCGGGCGATTGCCACATACACCGAACTTTGTGCGGTACAGAGGGAACTCATGTTCGACGTGTTCGGTGAGCGTTCGGTCGATGAATTAGCGGACTTCGGGGATGATCAAATGTAGACGGGTCCCATGCCCCCTGGATCACGGAGATCGCTTTTTCACGCCGATTTCATATCGTCGGAAACTCGCGTCATTGCTGAATGTTGAGGGTCCGTGGCGCAGTCCGTTATGCTCGTCAGGGGCCGACGGAGCGCGCTCGGTCAAGGGCACGCTAGGTAAACAAGTGCTGACCAAGGGGGGATCAAGCAGAGCGAAGCAAGGCGATCGGTACCAACAGCGAAAGGCACCCGCCCATAGGTGGATGCCCTTCTGAATGATGGTCCTCGACTGAGCGTTACTCCGCCAGTTCCACCATTTTATGGTGTGGCCAATTACTCGGCCAGTACGATCACGGTGTTCTTGTTCACCTCCACCACGCCACCCTTCACCGGGAAGGTCTCGGCTCCGTTGGCGGTCCTCAGCTTCACCTCACCGGCCTTCAATACGGTGATCAGCGGTGCGTGGTTGTTCAGGAAACCCAAGCTGCCGTCCACGCCGGGCACGGTC
>JAGQVV010000304.1:437-6760 GCA_020437805.1 Flavobacteriales bacterium | reverse complement strand
TCGATGCCCGCACCATGGAGATCCACCATGGCAAGCACCACAATGGTTACGTTACCAACCTGAACAAGGCCCTCGAGGGTTCCGCCGATGCGGACAAGTCCATCGAGGAGATCCTGCAGGGATTGGACATGAAGAACACCGCTGTGCGCAACAACGGCGGTGGACATTACAACCACAGCCTGTTCTGGACGATCATGGCCCCGAATGCCGGCGGTGCCCCAAGCGGAGAACTGGCAGGGGCCATCAACCAGGACTTCGGGTCCTTCGATGCCTTCAAGGAGAAGTTCGCTAATGCCGGCGCCACGCGCTTCGGCAGCGGCTGGGCATGGTTATGTGTGCATGAAGGTGGGAAACTCGAGGTGTGCAGCACCCCCAACCAGGACAACCCTTTGATGCCCGGAACCGGATGCGGAGGCACCCCGATCCTTGGTATGGACGTATGGGAGCACGCCTATTACCTGCACTACCAGAATCGTCGTCCGGATTATATCACCGCCTTCTGGAACGTGGTGAACTGGCCGGAGGTGGCACGTCGGTTCGCGGCTGCGAAATAGGGGATCAACAAGTTGGAACGGGCATCGGACACTTTGCACCGATGCCCGTTCTACTTTTAGGCCGTGAGCAGCTTTCATCAGGTATTCACAACCCTGCTATTCCTTTCCCTGTTTGGTTCACAGGAATCAAGCGCGGCGGGCCCCTTCATGGACATATACCAGGACGGGTCGATCACGGTTCTCGTGGAAGGCACCGGAACGAACGGCGAGAACGAACGCTTGGTGGGAAGCTCCTTGGCCGTATTCCTCGGGGTCTTCGGCGCACACCGCATCTATTTGGGCACTTCACCCAAGGTGGCCGTGTTCTACGGTTTGACGTTCGGCGGCTTCGGTGTGCTCGTTCTGCTCGATCTGGGGCACTTGATCTTCAGCAAGGACCTTGCACCATACCGGAACAACGAACGCGTGATCATGTGGGGCAGCCCCAAGGAGCAGCTCACTCCACAGTAACGCTCTTGGCAAGGTTCCGCGGTTGATCCACGTTGCACCCGCGCATCACGGCTATGTGATAACTGATGAGCTGCAGCGGCACCACGCTCAGCAAGGGCACCAGGGCATCAGGGGTTTCAGGGATCTCGATCACGTGGTCGGCTATCCCCTTCACCACGGTATCACCCTCGGTCACGATGGCGATGATCTTGCCTTTCCGTGCCTTGACCTCTTGGATATTGCTGACGACCTTCTCGTAACTGGCCCCTTTCGTGGCGATCACGAACACCGGCATGGCCTCGTCGATCAACGCGATGGGACCATGCTTCATCTCGGCCGCCGGATATCCTTCCGCATGGATGTAGCTGATCTCCTTCAACTTCAAAGCCCCTTCCAACGCGACAGGGAAACTATAGCCACGACCCAGGTACAGGGCGTTGCTGGCATCCTTATAGATATCGGCGATGTACTTGATCTGGTCCTCGGTCTTCAATACGCGCTGCACCTTGTCCGGGATCGCGTCCAGTTCATTCAATAGGCGGTAGAAGCTGCTACCGCTGAGCACCCCTTTCTTCTGCCCCACCATCAGGGCCATCAAGGTGAGCAAAGTGACCTGCGCCGTGAATGCCTTGGTGCTCGCTACCCCGATCTCCGGCCCGGCATGGGTGTAAGAACCTGCGTGGGTGATCCGCGCAATGCTACTTCCGACGACGTTGCAGATACCGATGATCGTGGCCCCCTTGTTCTTGGCCAACTCCATGGCCGCCATCGTATCCGCAGTTTCTCCGCTCTGGCTGATCGCGATAACAAGGTCATCCTCCCCCACGACCGGGTTCCGGTAACGGAACTCACTGGCATATTCCACCTCAACAGGGATCCGGGCGAACTCCTCGAAGAGGTATTCACCCACCATGCCGGCATGCCAACTGGTGCCACAACCGACGATCAGTATCCGCTTGGCATTGACGAACCGTTGCTCGTAATCCTTGATGCCACCCAGCACCACTTCTCCCTTGGCAAGGTTCAGGCGACCCCGCATGCTGTCGCGAATGCTACGCGGCTGCTCATGGATCTCCTTCAGCATGAAGTGGTCATAGCCCCCCTTCTCCAAGGTCTCCAAATGCATTTCAAGCTCCTGGATGAACGGGGTCTTGTCCTGGTTCTTGGTGTTTCGGATCTTCAAGCCCTTCTTGCGGTCGATCACCGCGATTTCCCCATCCTCCAAGTAGACAACGTTCTTGGTATGCTCCACGATCGGGGTGGCGTCGCTCGCTGCGAAATGCTCCCCATCACCGATGCCGATGACCAAGGGAGAGCTTTTGCGGGCCGCTACCATCACATCGGGATCCTTTCTGTCCAATACCACGATAGCATACGCCCCCACCACGCTATTCAGCGCTAGGCGAACGGCTTCCGCAAGGTCCACTTTCTCCGACCGTTGGATATCGTCGATGAGGTGGACCAGTACTTCGGTGTCCGTGTCGCTCAGGAACGTGTGCCCTCTATGGACCAGTTCCTCCTTCAGCGACGCATAGTTCTCGATGATGCCATTGTGGATCAATGCCAGATCGCCGCTGGTGCTCTGGTGCGGGTGAGCGTTGACGTCATTCGGGGGGCCGTGGGTGGCCCAACGCGTATGACCTATGCCCACCGTTCCGGTGGTGGGACCATCACCTACATGCGCCTCGAGGTCGCTGACCTTGCCTTGGCATTTGTAGATCGTAAGCTTATCCTCGTGCAGCAACGCAACTCCAGCACTATCATACCCTCGGTATTCCAACCGCTTCAGTCCGTTCACCAGGATCGGATAGGCCTCCTTATCACCGAGGTATGCTACGATGCCGCACATGCTTTCTTCAGTATGTGGTAAATGTAAGTTCCAAGCGCATGGGGTGCTCCGGGTTGGCCGGACCACCAAGGATAACGCGGTTGGCACTGACGCCGCTGCTCCCGGCCACCAGTTCGATACCTTCATCCGGCAATGCACCGTTCATCACCCCAAGCACGTACCGCGTGATGTTGAAGCGATATTCCTGCGCAACACCGTCCCACACACCGCCAATTCCATTGATCCCACCCAGTTGGTCGGGCAGGAACACATCCTCACCATCCGAAGCCTTACGGAATGCGAACAAGGTGGAAGGCGGCGTATAATACGGATAGAACGTACCGGGCACGGCCACCACGAGCTCGGCCTTTGCCAGTGCCCGTCCTTGCAGGTCCACCGAAGCGAGGTCCGGGAAGCTGACCGCGGTCCTCAATCCGCCCAAGGTCTGCACATAGTTGAACGAAGCCGGTGCGTCAGGGTCGGCCAAGGCTTGGGAAAGACCCGGGTCCAAGCCAGCTGAGTGGTCATGTTCGGCCACCGTGTAGCGAACACAGTTGCTGTTCATGTCCAGATCGAACGTGCGCTGCTGGTCGGGCTCATTGTTCTGGTCCTTGTAGTATACGGTCATCTTGGAGGCCGCACTCAGGGTGTTCATGTACAGGATACCGGCCTGGAAGGGCGCTTGGGAACCGTTCTCAACCGAAACATACAAGCCCTTGAAGAACTCGAGGAAGGTGGTGTTGCTGGTCAGGTCATCAGTCCCGAACCTGCCCAGGAAACGCTCCGCGAGTTCGTCCGTCAGACGAAGCCGCAATTGAGGTTCCAATACCACACCGTCGATGGTCGGGCCTATCAATGGGTCCGGGGTTTTCGTACCGGCATGTGGAAAGACCAGGTCCCCGCCCGTCAATTCCGGGAAATGGTCGCTCTCATAGGTGCTGTCCAAGGAAAGGCTTTCCGTGATCTCATACACACGGAAGTGCTGCGGATTGAGGTTCCCGTATGCATAGTTGGGCAACTCATACGCGATGGCCAATACGATACTGTCCGCTACAAGCCCAGTGTTGTCCTGACCCTGGCCCACGTTATTGGTCAGCATCCGGACCTGCGACACCAGACCCGTCCTCACCGTTCCGAACTCACCATCCAAATAGGAACCGAGGAGGTTACGGGTCAGGCCGCTTGTTCTGAGCGGTGCATCCTGGAAGGTGAAGGCTTCAACGGGTGTTGTCTCCACCGTCGTGGCCAGTTCATCACTCGGCAAGAGGTCGAGACCGAGTTCCGCATCGGGTTTCCGACACCCGCCCAGGAGCAGCAGGAATGCAAGCAGCAGCGATCCCCATGCAGGGATGGATGCCGTGGCGGTTCGCATCATGGCGATCAGGAGGCTCAGACGAGCGCTTCCTCGAGTATGCTCTGGTAGAACTCGGCGTGCGCACTGACCTGGTCATCCTCGCCGGTGTACGCCATTACAGGCTTGTCGGCCCCCTTTACAGCGGTCTCCAACCCTTTGCTGAACTTGGAGCTGGCGCGCACCACCGCATCGGAGAGCCCGATACCCATCTTATACAGGTCGTCGGTGGTGGGTTTGTTCAAGCCCTTCACCACATCCTTCTCGAAGCCCTCTTGGACCAGTTTCTTCATCAGGTCCTTGTCCAAGGCCTCGGCCTTCTGGTCATACACGCTGAACACGAGCTTGGTATTCTCAAAATGCGGGTCATCCGCGAAATGATGGCGCACATAAAGCGGAACGAATGCGGTCATCCAGCCATGGCAGTGGATGATATCCGGCACCCAACCCAGTTTGCGTACGGTCTCCAGAACACCGCGGCCGAAGAAGAGCGCACGCTCGTCGTTGTCCGGGTAGAAGGTCCCATCGGCCTTGTGCGTATCGGCCTTCCGCTTGAAATACTCGTCGTTGTCAATGAAGTACACCTGCATGCGCGCGCTGGGCACACTGGCCACCTTGATGAGAAGGGCGTGGTCCGTGTCGTTGATGATAAGGTTCATGCCGCTCAGGCGGATGACCTCGTGCAACTGATGCCGACGTTCGTTGATACAGCCGAACTTCGGCATGAACACCCGTATCTCGTTGCCGCTCTCCAAGATTCCTTGGGGCAGTTGACGTGCAACCTTCGCCATCTCCTCAGGACCGTCCATGAAAGGTTGGATGGACTGGGATATGGTCAGGACCTTCGCGTTCTTCAAGCTCATGTGAAAATGTAGGGGGAGAAAATTCGAGTACAAAAATATAGACTTTTAAGCGGAACATCAACACGGGACCCTAGATTAGCCGCCCCTGAACCCATCCGGAACCCGCGTCGATCGTGGATCTCATCACTTCTCCGACCGCTATTTGCGACCGTTCCGCCGAGGTCCGGCACCGAAACGCCCGGATCGGCTTCGTTCCCACCATGGGCGCACTGCACGAAGGACATTTGGCCCTTGTCCGGCAAGCACTTACCGAATGCGACGAGGTGGTCTGCAGCATTTTCGTGAACCCCTTGCAGTTCAACAACACTGAGGACCTTGAGCGCTACCCGCGCCAACTTGAAGCGGATCGGATCGCCTTATCGGAGGTGGGGTGCAATGTGCTCTTTGCCCCGGACAAGAAGGACATCTTCGCTCGATTCGAGCCTCGGAACTACGACCTGGGTGGGCTTGACCGGCACTGGGAAGGTCCGTCCCGACCAGGGCACTTCCAAGGGGTCGTGAACGTTGTGGAACGCCTGTTCCACTATGTACGACCGGATAGGGCCTATTTCGGGGAGAAGGACCGACAACAGCTCGCGATCCTCAAGCATGTCGCACGAACGCAGCACTGGTCAGAGGTCATCGTACCCTGCCCCACCTTGCGCGCGGACAACGGCCTTGCGCTGAGTTCGCGCAATGCGCGGTTATCCGAAGTGGAGCGCCAGCGTGCCGCCGTGCTGTATCGGGCCTTGCGAACAGCCGCTGAGGTCGCATTCCACCTTCCCGTGGAAGCGGTCATGGAGCGAGCGCTTCGAACGATGGCGGAAGAGCCTGAGGTCATCTTGGACTACCTCGGCTTGGCGGATGTGGACGATCTGACCCCGCTTTCCCAGTGGGGGGAACGCACATTGGCCGTTGCGCTCGTGGCCGCCCAGGTGGGACCGGTACGTTTGATCGACAACATCACACTGGTCCGCTGACCGGGGTGCTTCCGCTTCTCCGCCTACTTTCGCGTTCCAAACCACTGGAATGACCATTGAGGTCCTGCGTACCAAGATCCACCGCGTCCGGGTCACCGAGGCGAACCTCGACTACGTGGGCAGTATCACCATCGACGAGGACCTTGTCGATGCTGTTGGCCTGATACCCGGAGAAAAGGTCCAAGTTCTCAGTGTGGACAACGGCGAGCGTTTGGAGACGTATGTGATCGTGGGCGAACGTGGCTCGGGTGTGATCTGCATGAACGGTCCCGCCGCCCACCGGATCAAAGCCGGTCATATCGTGATCATCGTGTCCTATGCCCGCATGGAGGTCGAGGA
>JAGQVV010000304.1:0-265 GCA_020437805.1 Flavobacteriales bacterium | reverse complement strand
CAACAGCGTGTGGAACTCTTCGAGGCCTTCGCCCGTGCCAATTGGTGGTGGTTGTTGTTGAGCATCCTGTTCGGTTGGCTGAGCCACATGAGCCGGGCTTGGCGCTGGAGGTACCTTCTGGATGGCATGGGTTACCGGCCCGGGTTCTGGAACTGCTACCACGCCACCATGAGCGGCTATTTCATGAACCTCTTGGTACAACGAGCGGGAGAGGCCAGTCGAGCGGCATTGCTCTATCGGCGGGAGAAGGTTCCGTTCGTGAAGG
>JAGQVV010000303.1 GCA_020437805.1 Flavobacteriales bacterium | reverse complement strand
AACCGAAACGCTTCAAGGTGTACGAAAAGGCGGGGACCTTAAGGATCGGCGTGCAAGATGTGAAGAACGTGCATGCGGCGAAGCAAGCGCTGGAAAAGGTACTCGCTGTTCCGGTCTGATGCTCAACGGTCAGGGACCATCTGGTATTGGAACCGCAGGTCCAGCTTCTTGGCATCCAGCGTATCGAGCATGGCTTGGGTCAAGAACAAGGGGTAGAGGCTCCGGTTCACAGGCTTCTCCAACATGCGCAGCCATTCTTCCTGGGTGAAACGCTCGGGCTTGTTGGCCAGGACGACGGCGAGGGTGGTGGTGTTGAGGGGTTGGTTGTTGGTTGTTGGAGGCTTGATCGTTGGTGCCTGCGCCCAGGCCATGCAGGACACCAAGGCGAATGCAGCGCACGCGATGAAACGCACACCCGCACCTCTTCGCTTCCTCACTTCTTCACGCATTTCGGCTCTCATGGCACCATGACTATTCTGGTGCTCACTCGCTGCTCGCCCCAAACCAGTTGGCAGTTGTACAACCCTGCAGCGCCCTCCAAGACCACCTGATGCACCTGGCTCCAGGCGGGCAGTTTCTCACGCAACACCAATTTGCCCGCCAGGTCGCGAACTTCCAAAACCCCGGCTGTGGGTTGCGCGGCGTATTGCACCGTACACGCTCCCGCGCTCGGGTTGGGGTACACCCTCACCCCCAGCCCCTCTCCCGAGGAGAGGGGAGCCACACCCACGTTGATGTCCAGGCTATCGCACACACTGCCATCCACCGGCCCCAAGTGGTAGTTGGGGTGGTTGGCCAATGAGTTGCTGAACCAGACCGGCAGTTCCACGCCGTGTTGCTCCATGTTGCAGCCCACGCCACCCACATCGGGGTTGTGTACCACGTGCAAGTGGAAGGTGGAGTTGCCCGTGCCGAAGTACACTTTGCCATCGTTGGCCAATTGTGCTACATCGAAACCTGTGGCGAATGGTGGTGATGGCGAATAGAAACCATCCCACTGCGCGATGTGGACCATGGAGGCCGTGATGTCCGCGGCTTCGGTATCGTATTGGTAGCAATCGGATGCGGAAGACACGTACAAGTACCTGCTGTTGGGCGAAAAGGCTACACCGGAGTTGGCGTTATCGTCATCAATGGAGATGAAGACCGGGTTGGAGAAGAGCCCCGTGCAGCGGTCGAAGTCCAGGATCTCCAAGTCCTCTACACCCCAGTAATAGGCGAACTTCGTTCCATCAGGTGAAAAGCAGACCTGACCCGCATCGGCAGGACGAACGATGCCGATGCTCTGTGTGCCATCCACCGTCACGCCAGTGGGTCTGACCAGCAACCGATAGTATGTATTCGTGAAGGCCTTGTGGCAGAACACCCACCAATCGCGGCCATTGGCGTGGCGTACGGCGGTGATCTTGCCAGCGTTCAGCGCATCGTCGATCAGCACCTGGTTCTTGATCACCACCGCACCCAGCCCCCCGTTCAGGCTCATATCGATCACCGAGAGGTAGAGGTATTGCGCGGTGAAGGAACCTTGGTTGTCCACGGTGCCATGGATCAGATAGTAGATACCTGACACTACGGGTTGGGGAATTATCAACGCTGGCTGAACGAGCTCCAAACCATTTGCAAAATCAGATGTGTAGGCACTCGGATTGATCCCTGTGCCATTCGTCAATGTATCACCGTACATGTCCGAGAGAAAGGAACCATTGGTGGCGAACTGTAACACGCCGTTCAGATCTGTGATGTTCGTCGATGACTGCCGGAACCCAATATCGCGGTCCACGTAGGTGAGCTCCAACGGGCCTGAAAAAAAATCCAGATCTAAACCGCCATTCGGGGGGCCTGCCCAACTGGCGTAACCACCGGTCCACAAGTTGTTCAAGCCCTGTTGCGCCTGAGCGCACTGCCAAGCCCCAAGGCCCAGCAGTGCGCTCAGTATGGATGTGCGCAACAGGAGCATCGATCAAATGTACTACCGCACGATGCTCAGCTTGCCCGCGCCCAGATCTCCAGTCACGCCTAGCACACGGTAGTGGTATACCCCGGGTGCCAAGGTGGCCACGCTCACAGCCGTCCGTTGCTGGTCCTTCGGCACACGTAAGCGAAGTACCTCCGCGCCCTGCGCATTGCAGATGAGTAAGGTACCCGCCTCTTCCAAGGCCGCGGTCAGCACCAAGGTCACCTCATCCATGGCCGGGTTGGGTACCATGCTCAGCGCATTGACAACCGGCTGCTTCAGGCTCTTGGTCACCAGGCCATGCTGTAGGCACAGCGCAGGGTCGTCGAACTCCTGCTCAGGATCGATCGCGTAGTAGAGCGCACGGGCCTGGAACACCGCGTTACCACCCACCAGCGGACATTGGTCGGCCACGGCGAGGAGGTCTTGTGCTTGCTGGGCCGTGAAGCCTTCCACATCCTTGGCCACCGTGCTCAGGTAGATCGCATGCACGGTCTTGTAGTTGGTCTCGGTGAGTTCCGTGGCGCCGATGGCGGCGTTGGTGTTCTTCACGCTCTCGGCGCTGAGTGCCCGGGTGTTCGCGGCCAATTCCAAGGCGGCGGTGTTGTAGCTGATCAAGCCGTCCATGGTCTGCTGCAGACCCGTGATCACGCCGTTCAAGGTGGTGCGTTGCGCGGCAGTGAGGTCCGGGGCGGCCAATTGTTCCAAGGCCAGTTTCAGCTCCCCTTGCAGCACGAGCAGTTGCTCCCGGTTCTGCACCACTTGGCCTAGCACGGACGCATCGATGTCGTAGAGCGCGATGCGCTCATCGTTCATGTCCTTCTGCGCAGCCAGCACGGTGCTTTGCACGGTGTTGTAGAATGCTTCCAGCTCGGGGTCATTGCGCAGTTGCGGTGCCTCCTTCAGGATGTCGTACAGGTCGCCCTTCATGGTCCAGCGCGTCTGGTCCGTGTAGTCGCCGTTCTCCAACGTCCCATCCGCGATCCGCTCATAGATCTCCTTGGGGCAACCCACACAGCGTTCGCCGAACTGGTCGCAATAGTTCACACCGGGAGCGCAGGAATAGGTCTGGCCAGGATCCTGCTGGAACCAGTATATAGGCTCGTGTGATGGCGGCTCCGTATTAGGGACGGTGGGGTCAAAGTAGAACTTGTGCTGGCTGGCATCCGTCGCATTCTCGTGCCAAGCCTGCCAGCCGTTCTGCGGGGCGGGCTGGTTCCAGAGGTTGCCGGTGCGGGTCTGGGTGCCGATCACGGCACCGTTCTCCAAGTGCAGTCCCCAGCGGTGGTTGTTGAATTCGTTGCCCTTGAGGTCGGTGTTGATGGCCCAGCCGCTGAAGAGCATGCCGTTGGTGGTGTTGTCCACGGTGTTGCAGCTGATGATGGCGTTGTTGCCCATGAAATTGCGCACGCCGCTTTGGCCCAGGTTGGGGTATCCGTTGTTGGCGCCGAACACCTCATTGCAGCTCACCTCGGGGTCGTCGCAGCCGTTCAACAGCACGCCCACGTAGTTGCTGGCGTTGTCGCTCATGTGCAGCGCGTTGTTGGCCACCAAATACTTCCGTGCGCTCACCAATCCGATGCCCCCATAGGCCGTGGTGACCCCAGGCCGGTAGTGGATGATGTTGTTCTTGATCACTGAGTTGGGGTTGAGCGTATTGGCCTCGAACACCCGTATGGCGTAGTACCCCTTCGTGTATTGGCCAATGGGCAGGTTCTGGGCGAAGGTGATATCGTTGCTCTCCACCAACACTTGTGCAGCGCCATCGTTCATGTGCAGCACGATGCCATCGCGGCGGGTATCCACCGTGTTGTGGTGGATATGCACATCCTTGTAGCCACTGCGGTCCACGCGGTAGGCGGTGCCCACGTTCACCATGTTGTTGTCCCAAGAGTACACGTTCATGTGCTCGGCGTAAATGCCCCAGTGGCAATTCTGGAAGGATGGTGCCCCTGACTGTCCATAGCCGTACTGCTTCAAGGTGCGGAACGCCTTGGGCCCACGGGCATAGATGCCGGAGCCATTGGCATAGTGTTCATAGGCGGCATCGGGCTTGATGTCGTGGATGCTGCAATCGGCCACATTCAGGTCGCTTCGGAAACCCACGATGCCGTTGCTCAGGTCACGGATCACGTTGCCACCTCCCGTGAAGTCCAAGGACATGTTGTTCACATCCAAGGCCGCATAACCCGTGGCGCCCACGGCGGTGACCTGGCCGGGGTAGGGTTGCTTCAGCGGACCCTCAGCGTGGTACGTGCAATTCGCCGAATGGATGGCCACGCTGTTGAATTGGTTCACGAAAGGCACTTCGATCCCCACCCGGTTGTTCTTGAACTCGCTCTCGTCCGCTAGAACGATGGAGCTGTTGCGGGCTTGGATACCATGCTCGGCATCGGCGATCGTGCTGTACCTCACCTGTACGATGCATCCATCGCCGGTAGTGATACCCTTCCAGAGCACATCCTGGCAGCTCTCGATCGTGCTCTCGTTCACCCAGAGGTTGATCCCATCCTGAACAAGGATCTCTGCGCCGGGCTCCATGTACACAGTGGCGTTGTCGAAGGTGAAGTCCTGATCGAGGATGAATTGGCCTTGGATGTCCACGGTGCCGGTGAGGGGACCAGGCACCGCGCTGGCGAGCTTGCCGTGTGTGATCACCTGGTCGGCCTGGCAACAAGCGTAAAGGGTCACGGTCTGCGTGCTGCTGCTGGCCACGCCGTTCAGGATGACGGTATGCGTGATGGTGTATGTGCCCGGGGGGGCAGGCGGTACGCTGTAGGCTGGGGTCTGATTGAGCGGGATCGCCTCGAAGTAGTTGTAGGTGTACGACTGAGCGCCGTTGGTGGGTGTGGTGCGTTCGTCGCCCCAGGTCCACATATGGATCGCATTGGGGTCTGTGAGCGAGCCGTTCACCGAAACCTCACCCGTACAAAGCACCTGGTCGATGGTGAACGAGGCATCGGGCCCTTCGATGCCCGGACAACCGGTGAGGATGATGTTCGCCGCCTGTGTCCAGAAGCCGCCTGGTTGGATGGGCGCACCACCACCATCTAGCAACGTAACGTGGTTGTTGATGGTGTAGGGCGCAGCGTTGGTGGCGAAGGTCTGGAACACGTTCTGCAATGGTGTTACCGGACCGTCGTAATTCACGTCCACACACAACAGCGTGGAACTCCCGGCCGTGCTGATCGCATTGTTGAAGACCAGATGAACTTCCACGTAGCTCCAACCAGGCATGGAGGTCCATGGAAGTTCCGCGCTGATGCTGCTTGCCGGATCAAGCCCACTGGCGGCCACCGGCACGATCGCACCACCTAGGGTTGGCGGCGCCAGGAACTCAGGGAATATCCAGCGGAAGTCGAGGGTCTTGATATCCACGATGAGCGAATGCTCGCTCAGGCACAGATGCACCGGGCCATTCACGCAATCACCCCAGCCAGAGACCATGAGGGGGCAGTTCTGTTGCACGACCACTGGCTCGGCACAGTTACTTACGGGATCCTCGTTGGCCGGATCGGCCGTAGCGCAATTGGTGTAGGTGCCGATGGCGGTGAAGTATCCGGAGACCTCCAAGGTGGCACAACCTCCGGCAGGAACGTTCGGCAGGGTTACCGGAGAGGAGGGGAAGCCTGGCCAGGCGAAGGGTGCTCCGTTCAGCGCGATGCTCGTGTGCACGAAATTACTCAGGCCACTATCCGTGAGTTCCACATCCTGGGTGGTGGCGGTGCCGTTGCAAACTGTGATCGTATAGAGGATCGGCGCACCCGAATAGGTGAACTCATCGTTGACGGTTTTGGTGAGGATGAAGGCGTTGCTGCAAGGCACATCCCCAACGTTGTATGTCTCCGTAAGGGTCGCACAACCCAACTCAGTGTCGGTGATCGTCACAGTATAAGATCCCGCAGCCAGACCGGTGATCGTCGCCGTAGTAGCGCCGTTGCTCCAGAGGATCGAGTAACTTCCGGGGTAATAGTGAACGTCCAGCGCGATTTGGCCGGTGGCTTGGCCGATGCAGGAAGGGTCGATGTCTGCACTCGCTGTGATCACGGGGCGAACGACCAAGTCGTCAATCAAGATATTAGCACTAGGCCCTGTTGCAACCGGTGACCTTGCGATCAGGAAGTCGGAAGAGAACGCGGCCGAATAAGTGAACGTGTTCGAGACTGGCGACCACAAAGTCGTCAAAGCGCTGCTTGGCAGCGGTAGTAAATACGGTGCCGGGGCTCCGCCACAAGGATTCGGCCCTGTGAATGATGTTGTCCCTTGTGTCGGGTTGCATGGCCGATCCTCAAATGCATAGAACGACCAATCCCCAGAGCAAGGTCCGCCGTTCTTCCCTTTGTACTCAATAGTATAGGTATAACCTGGAACGAGCGGTCGACAGAGCTCGAATAGCAATCCCTCCCTGCTGAGATTAGCCCCTGAAGTTGAGCAGTAGGCTTTTGCGTATCGAACATTCGCTGGTGCTCCGTTCCACGAAGGAGGATAAAGTTCGCCTGGATTCGTGCAACGAGAAAAGACACGAGAAGGTGCCGTAAGGCTATTGAAATCATACCAACCTGGTGGCCTTAGGCCGATCGTTGATAACGGAAATCCATCGGGTTCATAAGCGAACAGGTCGGGCGAATTCCCACCACCTTGATGGTACGAATCGTGCGGGGCGACATTCCCATTCCTAAAGGCGACACTTTCGAAGGTGCCACCGTTGAGGATATTGCAATCAGGTACATCACACGCCGGTGATGGCCAAATGTGAATGAACACGTGCGTGATGTTCCCGGTGCGTCCATCAACGAAATTCTTTGGCCTGTAGCTTACCCGGCCCCAGCCTACGAATCCGGGATCGGCTAGGAAAGTGAACCGAGGGTTCGGGTCCGGGAAATTGAACTGCGCTGTGATGCTCCCTCCTTCTTCCACTACCAAACAGTCGAACCCCTCTGGCTCGCCGGATACGGTGGCCATGTCCTCGTCGTTGTCCAAGAAGTTGTCGATCGTGATCGAGCCGCCCTGTGCGACCCGGTAAAAGTCGTGCGTTGCGTAGTCCACCCAAATGTCATCAACGCCCGCAAGCCTGGAACCACAGGGAGATCTGGGGTCCACAGTCCCATCCCAACCGGATCCGGATACGCCGTACTGAGCGCTGGTGCGATAGTCGACCGCACATAGAACATCGACCTCCTGTTGAAGCGGTATGCGCGATTGACCGGCAGGATTGTTCACGTTAGGGTGCATCAGGAAGGGAACCCCTCCATTGCATGTCCCATCGAAGTGGCTCAAACTGCTGCCCGGTTCGAAAGAGGCGGGCGCAAAGACCGGGATCCCCAAGATCTCCGTGGTACAGTTGCCGGGAGTGGCGTTGAACGCGCCGGAAAGGTTGCCCGTCCACGAATTGTCATCGCAGAGAACGGGGTCGTTCACAAGAGATGTACCGTTCTGGCTCAAATGCGTGTCGAATCGGAAGACGTATTCAGAACCCGCAAAGACACAGTCAAGGTTTGCATCCATCCCCGAAGCGAAGCCGAGCATATGCATGGCCTCATGGGCTAGTACAGTGTACAGGTCGTATTGTCCAGCGGGAACGGGCAAGTTCGGTCCCAAGAACCAAGGGAGCGGTGCATTCCAGTTCACCGTTGTGTAACCATGTGCAAAGAAGTCTGGGACATTGGAGAACTTGAAGGTCGGGTGGCAGTACCATGCGTCGTAACCGCCATTGATGGTCTTCCACACTTGCCCATCAACAACTCCGTTCATGAGCGGTATCGGTCGATAGTCATCATGAATGCTGTGCAGGTTCGGCTCGTCCTGTGGTACATCAAGCCAACTGAAGAAGGATGATGCAGCGGCCAGCGCATTCGGCGGCGGCGGCGGGAGAAACGCGGTGAAGTCCAGGAATCGGATGTTCACAAAGGCGCTTGGGTTAGGCGCGTTCTCGTATGGATCGTCAGCCGCGATCAACAATGCCGACAAGTCGGAAAAAACTTGGCAAGCCACTGCCTGTCGAGCTGGAGTGAATCCCGGGTCCCCGGTAAAATCCAGATTAAAAATGCCAGCCGAGGTGCATCCGCCACCGCCCATTAACGCCATGGGAGGCGACATGATGAGCTGATCCACGTTGAAACGCCTTCCGAAACGGTCGAAAGCGAAGAAGCTTGAGTCACCGGGCTGTGCCTGAATTACGTACGCTTGCACGGTGGTGAGTGCTCCTGCGATGAGGTACTTCCGGATGTGGTTCATGATGCGGTGGTTCAAGGGGTCCGTGGTATCACGTGTCTACTGGCCGTCCGACGGGTTCCATCAGGGTTCGTTACAACCATAATAATGAACGTGGACGGCGCTTTCGACAGTGAGACCAGCCTATGTCGACCTGGTTGGATGGTAGACACGAAAAAAGAACTGCCCATCGAATCCATGAGCTCGATACGGTCGCCGGTGACTTCGTTCCCTGCTGTGCAATACAACCAGCTTTCGTCCGATGAGAGCTGCGGACCTAGAATGGTCTCCGGGTCCG
Organism: Flavobacteriales bacterium; assembly: GCA_020437805.1. Lineage (GTDB taxonomy): Bacteria > Bacteroidota > Bacteroidia > Flavobacteriales_F > PHOS-HE28 > PHOS-HE28. The sequence continues at coordinate 572 of JAGQVV010000303.1, read as the reverse complement.
GTGTTCCGGTGGACGCCATGACTTGTACGAAGGCGGTATCGTGCAACAGGCAGTTCTGAGCGTCACTGATCATGTACGGATAGACGCCGGGTAATAAATCCGCGCGGTAAAAGTCTGTCGAGCCATCAGCCCAGGCAATGCTGTAGGGTCCGTTACCTTCGCTGATGCCTATGACAATGGATCCATCAGCGGCGAAGGAGCTACTGGCCGGTAAAATGTTCATTTGATGAACCAGACAAAGGACGGGCGTGGGCAGAGCTGTGCCGTAGGTGATGGGCGTTGTGCCCCACCACGTATCCCTGTAGCAGAATTCAAAGCGTGCATCGGAACTGATCGAGGTACTTGCGATCTGAAGATAGAGTGTGTCGATACCGGGATGGTAGGCTCCGGGACGAAGTCGGTGGATCGTTTCACCGGGTAACAATGTTGAGCAATCCAGCGGAGTAAGGAAGGCGCAATCATTGCCCTGCCACCAGCTCAGTTGGAGGGAATCTAACGCCGTGCAGGTGTACTCGACATAGTGTCCACTGAACAGCAAGAATCGGTACCATCGATCATTGGCCGGCACATTA
>JAGQVV010000302.1:402-2142 GCA_020437805.1 Flavobacteriales bacterium | reverse complement strand
CTTGAGGCGTACCAGGACAAAGGTTTGATGATCGAGATCCGTTCCGCCTCGGTGAAAGTGTGACCCGGCGAATTGCTTATCGCCACACCTTCGACATGATGAAAACCCAACAACTCAACTACCTGCTGACCGCGATCGTAGTGGCATTGGTGTTAGGGGTTGTCATGCGAGAGGTCCAGCACCGCGCCAAGATGGATGCGCGGGATGCGGCCGACGAACTATGGAGGGTGCAAGCACAAGCGAAGGTGGACAGCCTTACCATGCAGAACGCCCGATTGATCGACGAGGCGCACCGCGCGATCTGGACCGCCGACAGCATCGTGACCAGCATTCCGGTTGACAGGTACCACGAGGCCCGCAAGGGCATCCCGACCGCATCGGATCAAGCACTGAAGGATGTGATCCTTTGGAAACGCCCAAGGCCATGAGGACCGTGCTACTTGCCCTGTTGTTGTCCTGTTCCATGGTGGGTTCCGCGCAAGGGATCTACTTCACCCGCGCCGAGCTCGAAGCCGCTGCTGATAGTGCCCTCAAGGGTATGCAGTCGGCAGCGGACAACGGCCAACTTCGGGCGGCTGTCCGGCAGTACACGCGGGCCATCAACAAGTACGAGGAAGCCTACCTGAACTGCGATAGCGCAATGCGATCACAGGTCCGCATCAGTTCACGCCTCCGTACAGACGTGGACGAATTGGAGGACACCATCTATTTCAGGGACCAGAAGATCGCCAAGCTCAAGCCATGGGCGGCTATCGGAAAGATCACCACGATATGCGCCACGGTAGCCGTTGCAGTCGTTGCCGTGGTCGTGGTCAAACAAGAGTTCGATAAATGATCAAGGAGCCATTCCAGTTCGGTGACCGCGTACGAACGCCCTCAGGATGGGGCAAGATAACGGGGTTCTTCGATGTTGACAAATCCCGCCTTGGATGGTTCGAGGTGACCATGGAGAGCCTATTCGGAAGGGTCGTCGCCTTGCCACCTGAACAGTTGCGCCATGAGCGGTTCATCGACTTCTGCAACAGGCCAACAGGTTTCGGAAGAACGCCTTGGGGTCAGTTCTGGATCATTCAAGCCGCTATCGTGGCCTTGGTGGTCCTTGGCATGGTGACTTGGAGGGACGGCGGCTGGACGGCGGTTGTCGCGGCTGTGCTGGTCGAGGCCGTGTTCGTCTTCGGCACCTACATGAACTACACGCGCAAATGGGTATGATGCACTTGGTGTTCTTGGCCCTGTACCTGGTTGCGCTTTTGGTGTACGCCTCAGCCGAGGCGAAGATGGACGCTGACAGCATCAAGGCGGGCGCTTCGATCGATCATGTGGATGGCTTCGTTCGCCGTTTGATCATCGTGTTCATCATGGTCGTGATCGTCCTGACCCTGACCCTTGGCGGTCCATGGGATATGGCACTACTGATGGGTATGGCCTACGGGCTTTGGACACCCACCTTCCGCTTGATCCTCAACCTACGCAGGGGCAAGGATTGGTGCTACATAAGCCGCTCCAACAGGTATGATACCCTTTGGTTCAACCTGAATTGGGACGGTCGGGACGCGGGGGTAATGGCCTACTTGTTCGAGGCGTTCTGCTTCATCGTGTTCACTGCACTCTACTTCATCACCAACACTCTATAACCATGGCAAAGCAAGCACGAATCGAGATCTACGCATCCCGGAAGGTCAAAGGACAATACGGGTGGCGATACATCGCCGCCAACGGTCGCAAAGTGGCGATCGCCGG
>JAGQVV010000302.1:0-354 GCA_020437805.1 Flavobacteriales bacterium | reverse complement strand
GAAAAGCTGTTCCCCGGAACGGTGATCGTGGACCGCACCAAACGCACCGCCTGATGAGCAACTACATCCACATCGACAAGGCCGTTGACGCGGGCATGAAATGGGGCGCGGAGCTTCCAGATGGAACCATGCACAAGCGGTCATTGGTAGGCAAGATGCAGGGCGTATCGCAGTCCGGGGTCTTCCTTTCGTGGAAAATGATCGCCGTGGTCCTTGCAGCGGTCGCGATCCTTTGGGGCGTCTCGTCCTTCGGGCAAACCCTCCGCTTGGAGGATCCACCCGCAAGCATCACACACGCAAGCAAGCGGACACTTGCGCAGCGTTACGGAACCTATGCCGCTGCAAAGGCCGCGC
>JAGQVV010000037.1 GCA_020437805.1 Flavobacteriales bacterium | reverse complement strand
CGTATCGGTCACCAGCGCGCTCGTGGCGGGATAACGCCCTTGTGCATGGCCCTGGTGCTCATCTTCATGATGCCCAACACAGCTAGCGAACCCGACTGCTATAGCAAGGAACAAAGCGATGTGGCAAGAATGGATATCGGGCATGGAACCAATCCGGCAGGACCGAGCCGAAGCTTCACGTAAACCACATAGCCTATGGTTGCATGGTTCGTCGAGGGTTGTTCGTGCCATTGGAAAAGAGCGAAATGAGTTCTTGATCGAGTGAGCACAGTGATCCATGGGACCAGTGTTTGTGTACATAACGAGAAGAATTCGAGGGTAGGCCCGCCAAAGAGATCTCTCTTCGGTAGCGCCATACGGATGCCTTTGAACTACATGATGTGGCGGATCCCGGAACGGTATGCGCACATCAGGTCGGAAGCGCGAAACGCTTTCAACGCAACTCGGCTTCATGGCCGAGCGGACGGAAGACTACGGGGCAGAGGGATGGAATCCCGCGCTGGGAAGCAGACCAGATCCTGGACGGAGACCATCCTGCGACAGGTCGCTTGGCACCACACTCCGGAAGGAGAGGTCCAAGCCTGAAGACACATCGGTATCGATAAGGTCTTGGTCCAGTGACCCGGACCCTTCCTCCTCCACGGTCTTTTCCCCAAAACTGATCTCCTCCGCGAACCTGAAGCTACTGTCCGCTGAAGCCATCGACGGGAAGACCAACGACGATCCAACGAGCACTGCGCACGCTAGGAAAACGTCTTTGATCCAGGTCCGTGACATGAGGATTCTGCTTTACCGGATGCGAACGTAGTGCTATTCCGAGCGCTCGTGTATGCCTTAACAGAACATTATGATTTGAAAGACCTTTTCTTCAAGGGATCCGCTGGTCGTGCCGTGATCAACGCGGAACTCGACCCACCAGAACGAGGTGAATGGAAGCCGGAGCAATAGCTACGGCACGATGACCCGCTGAACAAAGCTCCCTTTGCCATATGTAACACGAAGGACCAGAACCCCATGAGCACCCATCACTGGAACGGCGTTGACACCGCCGCTCAGCGATCGTCCACTGGCAAGCAACGCTCCGCTGATGTCGTACAGCTGATAGCTTGATCCATCCAATTCGAGCGTCCCCAGATCAAGTAGAATCGCCTCGTCCACCACACGAACATTGATGTCTCCCGAGCCGAACGCGACCACGCCCGTATTCACCTCCACCACGATACCGGCCGCCACCGGGGCATAGAAAGGCGAAGGCGTGACCACACGGATCAGGTAGTTCGCTCCTGGCAATGTGCCCGCCGGGATAGTGCATGGAATGCTACCGTCCGCGGAGGTACTGTTCAGCATACCAATGACCGTAGGCGCGGAGAAGTCCCCGTTCTCATCCGAGAGTTCCACAGTGAAGTCCGTTGCAGCAACTGGTTCACCACCGGTCGTGTAGTCGACATTGAGGTCGAAGCCCGAACCTGCATTCACATACGCGATCGAGGCATCCGGCGTGGTGTACAGGTTGTAGATCAAGCCCAGATCATCGAACCACGCTTCCGTACCAACAATGCTGTTGGTGCTATCACCACACGACACGGCGAGCAATACGTGCTCCGGTGTGCGATCATCGAGGTACACGAAGGGAACAGAGAAGCGCGTCCATTCCGCTTCATCCACCTCCGGGCCGGACCATACCGCCGTGCCGACCCAATTCGGATAGGTATCGAACCACGGTAGCTTCCCTTCTCCAACGTGCATCAAGGCCGTGATCTTCGCACGATCACCGGGTTCCGGCGCAGCCTTGAACCAACCGACCAGACTGTCCGGTCGCGAACCGCACACGGTGTTCCACTGTGCATTCTCGAGGTCCGTGAAGACGTGACTGTTCGATATGGTGAACTCGGCATGCACACGTCCGTTGGTGAGCAGACCGGCTGCGGCGCCTGCAATGGAAGTCACGGTACGCAGGTTCACCGAATACGAACCGGTATGTGCATCAGGGTCCTGCCAGCATAACTGTGGCGCGAATCCATTGATGATGGAACCACCATCGCTCGTCTTTACCGAGCTCCATTCGACCGGCTCCTCCGTCGCCGTTCCCAGATCGTTCCATTCCTCGAACCCGGCGTTTTCCAATTGGGGTTGTGCCCGAAGCACTCCGACTAAGGACAAGGCTCCAAGGAACCAAAGGACGCGTAGTTGTGTTTTCATGGCCATAAAGCTATAAGCGAAGCGGCTACCTTCGCCGCCCATGCCCAAACAGGACCCGCGGCATATCGACCTTCGCTTCCTTAGTGGACCACGATCCCGCTGGGGAGAGTTCAGGAGCGCCCTCAGCATCGCTGGAGAGTTCATCATGGGTTTCAGAAAGCTGCACTTCGTGGGCCCTTGCGTGACATTCTTCGGTAGCGCCCGCTTCCAAGAGGACCATCCTTACTACGAGGCCGCTCGGGACCTTGCACGCCGCATCGGTCGTGTCGGGTTCACGATCATGACAGGCGGTGGACCAGGCATCATGGAGGCTGCGAACCGAGGAGCAAAGGACGTTGGAGCGCGAAGTGTCGGTTGCAACATCGTACTTCCACATGAACAATACGCGAACCCGTACCTGGATGTCAGCCTCACCTTCGAGCGCTTCTTCGTTCGCAAGGTCCTGTTGCTGAAGTACAGCATTTGTTTCGTGGTGATGCCCGGTGGTGCCGGCACTTTGGATGAACTCTTCGAGACCGTTACCCTGATCCAGACCGGTAAAGTGAAGAACTTCCCCATCCTGCTCTATGGCAAGGAGTACTGGGGGCCTATGCTTGAGCAGATCGATCGGATGGTGGATGAAGGAACGATCGGAAAAGAGGAATTGAAATTCGTCTTCGTGGCCGATTCAGTGGAGGAAGCCACCACCTTGCTCCAAGACCGTTTGGTGGCGATGTGGCAAGAAGCCAAACGTCGAAAGGACCACCCGAAATGGTGGTTCCTGGAGGATCGTGTTAACGGCAGGTTAAGCCG
>JAGQVV010000301.1 GCA_020437805.1 Flavobacteriales bacterium | reverse complement strand
GCGTTGGGCCTTCCGCTTCTTGTCCGGCACCACCTTCACCCGGAACCTTCCATCCAACGCGCCGGCCTCTTTCTGCGCCTTGCGTTTCGCTGCGCGCTCGATCGCGTCGAGGTCCTTCTTCACCTTGTCCTTCTTCTTGGCCATCCCTAAGCGTTACCGACCAATGCCGATCCCCGAAGTGCATGCGCCCGTTCCTTGCCCAAGTACCGTTCGATCCCGGCATGCACGACGTAGATCAGGGGCGTGCTCAACACCGCAACGATGAACTTGTATGCGTAGGCCGTCAGCACCAACGCGGTGGCCATCGCGAAGCTCATGTCCTTGAAGATCCAGAATGCCACGTAGGTCACCACCACGCTATCGATCAGTTGGCTGATCAAGGTGGATCCGGTGGCCCGAAGCCAGATACGCCGATCACCCGTTGCACGTTTGATCCGGCGGAACACGAAGGCATCCACCAGCTGACCGATCAAGAAGGCGGTAAGCGAGCCGACAATGATGTTCATCCCTTGCCCGAAGATGGAATGGAAAGCTGCCTGCATGTCCGGAACACCTTGAGCGGCGCTACTTCCAAGCCACCACCCTTGTTCGGGAGGCATGTGGATCGCGAGGTACAGCACGCCGAACAAGAACGTGATCAAAGCGGTGGTCAACAGCGTGAGGAAGCGCACGCCGCGCACGCCGAAGTAGTCGTTGATCACATCGGTCATGATGAAGACGATCGGCCAGGGCAATACACCCACACTAAGGACGAACGAGAGGTGTTCCTGACCGAGCAAGGTGAAGTCTGCCTTCATCAGACCGAGGGCCGTTTCGAGTTGGAAGAGCTTCACACCGATCATCTCGGCGATCAGCGCATTGGCGACGAAGAAGCCCGCAAGGACCAAGAATAGGCGAGTGGGCTTGTTGTCGAGCAGGGTCTCCTTCATGCGAACGCGAGTTGCACCACGAACAGCACGTACAGGATCGTGAACAACCATCCTTCCCAAGGTGATACACGCTTGTCGTTGGTAAGCAGGTAGAAGAAGAGCCCGGCGCCGAGCATCACGGGCAATGAGAACGATATCAAGGCCTCAGGGACGTTCACCTTCCCGAAGAACGAAGCGACCGATGGCACCATCAATGCATTGAATACACAGGATCCGAGCACATTTCCGACGGCCATTTCCGATCGACCTTGTTTGATCGCACTGATGTTCACCGCCAGTTCGGGCAGGGTGGTGCCGAGCGAAAGCACGGTCAATGCGATCAACGCCGGGGGTATGCCGATGTGCGCGGCCAGGGTGGTGATTGACGATACCGTATTGTCAGCGCCGAAATAGATCGCGATCGCTCCTGCCAGTAGAATGAGCAGGTCCCGGGCCGGTAGCACTTTTCGCTTGGTATGCGTGGTGAGGACCTCCTGTAGTTCCTGCCCGCCTTGTCGGATCAGATACCTACTGTAGACGAAGTAGGTGAACACCCCGAACAGCCCTTCGATCCACGTGATCGATCCATCGTATGCTACCAAGGCGAAAAGAAAGAACCCGCCTAGCAGGTAGTGCATGTCGATCATGATGTACCGACTGCCCAAATGGATCTCGGGGCGTGCGATCAAGGCAGCGATGCCGGTGATCAGCAAGAGGTTCGAGATGTTCGAACCCATCACGTTGCCGGCCACGATCTGCGAGGCTCCGGCATTCACGGACAGGATCGCGGAGATGAGCTCGGGAAGTGAGGTGCCGACCCCCACGATGAACACACCCACCACGAAAGGCGGGAGCCCCATCCACTTGCCGACACGTTCGGCGGCAGAGGTGAAATAGCGCGCCGCAAGAAGCAGGAGGCTCAATGAAGCAATGAATATGAACAGCGTTCCGATCATTCCAGGGTCGCGGTTTTCGACCCCAAGATCGTCACAATGGCGCCCCTCGTTACCGTCCCATCATGATCCCCCATCGCGTTCATGCCGAAGTCCACCT
>JAGQVV010000300.1 GCA_020437805.1 Flavobacteriales bacterium | reverse complement strand
GCAAGAAGCACAACACGCACGAGTTCAACTGGGGCGATATGGAACAGGGCAAATGGACGTACCTCCCTGCCTTGTACGTGACCGAGGACTTCCAGCAGGTGATGGACATCGAACTGTTGGCAGGTCGATGGTTCTCCAAGGATTTCCCTGGAGATGATTCCCTCAGCGTGATCGTGAATGAGACATTCGCGCGGCGAACGCATCCTGACGATCCAGCGAATGCGATCGGCGACCGCATGGACACCCCGCATGGCGACGAGCGCATCATCGGGGTCGCCAAGGACTTCGCGTTCGATCCGCTGTTCAAGGCCGTCCAACCGTTCGTGTTCGATATGTGCCAGCCCAATGATCGCGGTCAGTGGACCCGCTACCTCTACCTGCGATTGGAGGCCGGTGATCCGGCTCCGGTGATCGCGGCGGTGCGCGAGAAGTGGAACGCGCGCACCACGGAATTCCCCTTCGAGTTCCAGTTCCTGGATGAACAACTGGACTTGCAGTACGAGGGGCAAGGTCGGTTGGCGAAGCTGGTAGGCACCTTTTCACTGCTCGCCATGTTCATCGCCTGCCTCGGTCTCTTCGCGCTCGCTTCCTGGACCGCTGAGAAACGCACGCNACGCGCGAGATCGGGATCCGCAAGGTGATGGGCGCCGATCCGCTGCGGATAACCGTCCTGGTCACGCGGGATTTCCTGCTGCTCGTTGGTGTTGGTGCGCTTATCGCGATCCCGTTGGCGTGGTATGGCGTAGCGCGGTGGTTGGAGAACTTCGCTTTCCGCACGGTCATGGAACCGGTGATCTTCGTCGTTGCCGCCGTGGTGATCCTGCTGATCGCGGCGATCACCGTGAGCTTCCGTGCGGTACGCGCCGCTCAGGTAGACCCGGTGCGAGCGTTGAGGCACGAGTAGGTCCTTCGCCTTGACGGGAGTGTGTGTCGGACCGATCGTTCCGCGGCACCACGGGAAGGCTTGAGCTCCCGCATGCTTCAGGCTCGGGGCATATGGACCAGCTCAGCCACTCCATGTGCGACCGTTCCTATCGGCGGGAACAGGGGAAGTGGTCGGGATGGATGCAGGGGCCGTGATCACGTTCACGGCAACTGCTCCACCACCACCGTTGTCGGAACGATACCACCAATGTTGACCAGGATGCGGTCGCGGTCGTTGTTGGTACCGGTGTACTTCACAACACCATCCATGTTCACGTCCTCGCGCACATAGCCGGTGGTGGTGGCCGTGGGCGCCACACCTCCGATCTCCAACAAGATCAGGTCGCGGTCGTTCTCATCTCCGGTGTATTTCAGTGCACCGTCGCCTTGGCAATCGCCCGCCCAAAGCACGCGACGCGTGCCTACGGTGGCTTGTGCATTGGTGCCATAGGTCGCTGTATTGGCAACGCTGAAGTCGACCGTGGTGGTGGTGGTGCTCAAGGCGCGTGAAGTATTCGTCATAGCACCCAAATGATTCCGGTGCCGGATCGCTACGCGGTAGTTCCCCGCGGCCATGTTGAACAGGACGGGGCCGCTGCCTGTGGTGCTTACCACATCGCCATCGCGTTGCACCAAGGCACTCTTCGTGGCAAGCACATTGTACGGTGCCGCTGTGCTGCGCAGTTCCACCACCACCCAATCCACGATCGCGTTGTTACCTGTAACTGCGAGTGCAGCTGCGGTCGTCGTTTCGCCGCCGCCATTCACATGGGCATAGCCGAGTGCGGTGTACGGTTCGGTGAGTGGGACAAGTCCACCACTGCGCAGTGCATCGCCCATGAGTTGGGTGGCTTGTAGGTATGGGCCACCGAGCATCACCTTGGGGGAAATGGCAACACCCGGTGATGTCACGGTAAGCAGGCTCGGCTCGGTGATCACCGGCGGGTTGAAGTCGAAGTAGATGTTGGCGATGTTGGTGATCGTTGTTTCGGGAACCAGCGGGAGGTGCGGACGGATGCGGAAGGAGACGGCTCCGTGGCTGGCAGCTTCGTTGACGTTGCTGTCCGGTAGCAGGATGTTGGGGAAGATGAACTTGAGCACGCCCTGTCCAAGGAGTGCACGTGAATGTGCGTGGGATCCCGCTCCCCAAACGATGCTCGCTGGATCGAGCGTGGCAGGCAGCGTGTCGGTGATGATCACGTTGAAGGCCGTGTCGGTGCCGGTATTCTGGAACCGTATCGTGTAATCGACCCACTGGTCCTGGTCGATCAGCCAAACGCTGTTGCTGCCAGAAGAGGTGGTGGCCACCTTGTCATTCGGATCGTAACTACCCGTGACCAACTGGTTCGAAACGGCGGCGTTGTTAGCGAGGTTCCCATCGATGTTCGCACTGGTGAATTCGGCGGTGGTGGTGAGCGTGCTGCCGATCAACCCCACATCGGACGGCACCTGTGTGCGTATGTTGATGTCGCGGTGTTGGAAGACCTGGTCCATGACGAGCTGTGGTGAAGTCCAGGTGAACACATTGCCGGCGATGCTGCTGGGTGCCGGGGAGGCCGATAGGAATCCGAGCGCAGGATCCAGGGTCACCGTCAGCGTCACCACACCGGTGGAGGCGGGGGTGAGGTTATCGAGGTCGATGGCGTAGCCCAATTCGAAGCCCGGCCGGGCGGGCCCATTGGCCATGGACAGTTGCACATCGAGTGGTTCACCGCCTGTGCATCCCACATTCATGGTTTGACTTCCTGAGGCAAGTGTTACCCCGCCAGGGCAGCTTTGATCGAACAGGGCGTTCTGTTCGGTGACCGTATACGTGCCGAAGTTCAGAGCGATGCTGTATTGGCCATTGCTGCCGGTGGTGGCATAGTACGGACCGGGTGTGATCTCGACGACGGTGCCGGGCACCCGGTTCTCCGATCCATCCATGATGCAGTCCGCGTCGTCATCGATGTACACCCGGCCGGTGAGAATGCCGCAATCGGCCCCATACGACGGTACGCTCACCAGCGCTGAATCCCTGCATGCGTTGCCGGACAACGGTGTTCCGGCCAGCACTCGACCAACATCGGTGCTCCTGATCAGCCAATACTCCCCGGGCAGGAGGTTGGTGAACACCCGAGTACCTGCTGCTGCGCTCGCACTGATGGCCGTGGTTCGGACTTCAGGTGCGCATTCGTCCATCACCCCATCGGGTCGGAGCATCACCAGATACTCATGACCCGCCGGTCCATCATGAGCGAATGTGATGGAGCCCGTCGCCCAGGATTCGCAGCTCGGGACCACATTCACGGCTTGGACCTGCGGCAGGTCGGTGAGCTCCGGGCTGATGTGCACTTCAATGGTTCCTGGACAGCCGATCGCATCCGTGAAATCGATCGTGTATTCGCCTGGCGACACTCCTGGAATTACCAGGAAGTCCGTCCAGATGGTCTGAAGTTGGTCCTGACATTCCACTGAGGTGAACGACCAGGGGTTCTCAGGACTCGAATAGAAGAACGGAGCCGGACCGAATGAAACGTTCGGCTCGTACTGCTGCATCACCGGAAAGGCCGGTACGATGGCGTCATCGCCCGCGCAACGGGGCAAGCTGACAAAGTTTGCGAACATGCCGTACTCTGTCAACAGGTCAACCGTGAAGTTCGCAGTCGCTTGGTCCAATTGCGAATCCGTGACCGTCAAGCTGTAGTCCCCGGGGAACAAACCGACACACTGGAAACCGGAAGTGCCGTTGCTCCAATCGTACGTGTAGGGTGGTACACCACCTGAAACGTAGGCCAGCGCATAACCAGACTCGCGGCCGCAATAGGAATGCCTGAAAACCTCCACATCGACCGTGATGGCCGAAGCGCAGAGGGCGATGAGGTTGGCGATCGAAAGAAGGATGGTTTTCTTCATGATCATTGTTTGATGAATCGCTCGCGAGCTTCGGAACCGTTGGCAAGAGCAGCGACAAGTATGTATGTACCAGGCTCCAAAGCAGAGACATTCAGTTCAAAGCGTGTGCCCCGTTCCTGACTCCTCGTTACTTCCCTCCCATCCGCGCCGATGATCCGAAGCGAGGTCATGCCCGTCGGGCAGGTTACGCCAAGCACCTCGCACGTTGGGACCGGCGAGAGCACAAGCCCACCTCGCTCTCTCGTCTGCAACCCGGTATTGAGCTCCGCCACCAGCACGCTCGGCTCGGTGATCACCGGCTCGTTGAAGTCGAAGAAGATGGCCGCTGTGTTCTCCAAGGCATCACCCGGCAATAGGCCTGTTCGAGGTTTCAGCCGGAAGGCCACGAAGCCCTGGCTACCGATCAGATCGGTGGTGCTGTCGGGAAGCAGGATGTCGGAGAAGGTGAACACCAGTTCGCGGGCGTCGCCGAAGGAAGGTGTATACGGATGCGAAGCGCCGAGGATCTCCAGGCTTTCAATGTCCAGGTCCGCTTCCAGTTCATCGCGGATGACCACCGTGAAGGCCGTGTCCGTGCCGGTGTTCTGGAACCGGACGACGTAATCCACCCACTGGTCCTGATCCAGGAAGAACTGCGTGCTGCTGCCACTGACGTTGGAGATACCCTGCTTGTCGTTGGGATCGTAGCTGGATACGACGGTTCGCGTGATGGTGTATGCATTGTTCGCGGTGTTCGGCTCTGGACTGGTGGAAGTCACGTTCGCTGTAGCGGAATGCACCGTGCCCAGCAAGCCCGGGTCCGCAGGAACTTGGAGATCCACACTGAGCAACCTGGTCTGGAAGGGACCCAACACCGGAATGCTCCAGGTCACCTGCCCGGGCACGCTGGTATTGGCACCCGATGATGCGCTGATGAGCGGGAAGAGCGGATCATGATCCAAGGTGATCGTCACATTCTCACCTGGTCTACCTGTGGTGTTGGTCGCTCGAACAGAATAGCGGAAAGGATAGCCCACACGCATCGTTCCTCCGTAGAGGTAGGCACGGATGTCAAGCGGTGTCAGGAGCGAATCCGCGAGGTCAACCACCACGTTGATGCCGCTGCTCACGGTGATGGGGATCGGTATCGTTCCCGGACAGAGTTGAACCGCATCCGTGTTGAGCTGCTCCAGGTCATAACTACCGTATGGCAGCGCGATGGAATAGGTGCCATCGCTCGCGGTGATGCCGTAGAGCGGCCCCGGGGTCACACGCAACAATTGGTTGGGCATACCGACCTCAAGACCATCCTGAACGCAATCCTCATCCGTTTCGAAATGCACCGTGCCACTCAGTGCAGCGCAATCCGAGCCTAGATCCGCGATCGTGAACGGGATATCAACGATACATCGAGCCTGCATTGAACCGTACGCTTCTCCGCTGGTGAAGCGCATCACCCAATCACCGGGATGGAGCCCCGAAAGTGTGAAAGGCTCCGTGGTCTGGTTGAATGAATTGGAAGGCTCCGGATCCACTGTGGCGCCCTGATCATCCAGAGCCTCCATGCTCCAGCCTTGGATATAGAACATAGGCAACTCCACCATACCGGATATGTAACCGTCATCCGCTCCAGTGCAGCTCCCCGTGTTCGTTGAAATATTCACTGTTGGCTCCTGGATCTCGGCCGGGATCGTGATCGTGGTCGACCCACCACCACAAGCATTAGTAACATTCACATCAATGCTCTGTCCAACACAAGCCCCAAGTACTTCGTAAGTGATGTAGACATCAAGTTCGTTCTGTCCAAAACCCACAAGCTCATTGATAGTAAGGCTGGGCGTTGTGCTGACCGAATAGCCGCCCGAAACATTGGGCAGCCACATGCGGAAGCCTCCGTTGCATGCGCCGACACATGGCTCCAGACCTTCGAAGAAAATATCACTCGCGAGTTGCGACCCTGATGCTGGCGCACCAATGCTAGACACTTCCACATCGGCCGTTGCAACGGTCCCAACATTGTCGGTCACGGTAACGGAGTAAATGCCGGGAGCAAGTCCATAGATATCAGGATCGGTGGCTCCGGTATTCCACATGTACGTATATGGCGCTACTCCATTGATCGCCGTCGCTAATACCGCTCCATTGTCACCAAGACAGTTAGCGTTGAACACTTGCAGATACACATTAATAGCTCCGTTGGAGTGGAATGATCCGACCAAACAGGCGCATGCCATGAATGACCTCATCGTTTCATAAGGTTAAACGGTTCAACTACAGCTGCTCCAGTGTCCAGTATTGCGATCAGATGATAGAGACCCGGCATTAATCCAGAAACATCGAGCGAAGTCCTCGAAGAACGCACGGAACGGTGCAGGACGGTCCGGCCATCCGCAGTGACCACCTTGATCGACACGATCATGTTGTGGTAGGCGTTAATGTTCAAAAGATCACTCACCGGATTCGGAAAAACGCGAAGCGAACCATTCTCTTCATGCGGCATTCCCGTGCTGAACTCCGCCACCAGCACGCTCGGCTCGGTGATCACCGGCGGGTTGAAGTCGAAGTAGATGTTGGCGATGTTCTCGATGGTGGTGCCGGGCAGCACAGGCTCGAATGGCTTGATCCGGAAGCTGACGAATCCATGGCTGGCGGCTTCGTTCACGTTACTGTCCGGCAATTGGATGTTGGCGAAGGTGAACAGCAGGGTGCCCTCGCCGCTCAGCTGGCGCGTGTACGGGTGCGAGGTGGCGCCCCATTGGATGGAGCCGGGGTCGAGCGTTCCGGGAAGGGTGTCCGATATGATCACTGTGAACGCCGTGTCGGTACCGGTGTTCTGGAAGCGGATGGTATAATCGATCCATTCATCTTCATCGATGAAGTAC
>JAGQVV010000299.1 GCA_020437805.1 Flavobacteriales bacterium | reverse complement strand
GCTTCTTCACCGAGGCGAAGAACGTGTGCATCAGGCTTTAAGGGGATAGGCGTTCGGGTCCCGTTGCTTCTTCATGCCGTTGGTGAAGAACCAGCCGAAACGCCTGTCGAACCACGCCTGGAAGCGGCTGAAACCATCAAAGATGTACTGGATGAGGATGAACATGCGCTTTGCTTCTGTGCATAGAACAGCGAACCGGAGGTGTTTCGTATACGGCGCCATCGGAATGTTCTGGGACCATTCTTGGGGAGCCGAGCGCCCCGGATCGCCGGTCCGGTGGTCCACAAGCCAATGATCACAGCACGGCCTCCAAGGTGACGAAGGGCATGTCGCGCCACGTCCTTTTGTCCAAACGCAAGGCGCTGGCGCTCCGCTTGGCCAGCTCGATCAGGCCCAGCTGCAAGGTACCGGCCGGTTCGCCACGGCCCAGCAGGATATCGCGATACCGGCGTTGCAGGCCTGGCGCGTCCATGGCCATGACCTCCGTAACGACGTGAGTGAATTGTTCGGCCGCGGCATTCGCCAAAGGCAGGGCCATGGTCAAGGAGAAGTGCTCGCCCTTGCGTGCCATTATGATCATGGGTCCATCGCCCTTGGCCTCCAAGGTGTCCAAGAGCTCGGTGGCCGCAAGGAAGGCGCGCATGCGCGGATCGGACCGCTGGGGCTCAACATCCAGATCGCGTTCAATGATGCGCAACACCACTTCTTGCTCTCCCGTGGAAAGGCGACCCCGACAAAGTACCGCGACCCCTTCTTCGGCAGCCATCCGGTGCAGTTCGAAAGCCTGGCCGAGTTCACCTTGCCATACTGCGGACCGGCCGACCAGCACCTGCAAGGCAAAGAGGCGATGTGCTTGGTCCAGCTCCGCGAAGCCATGCCGCAACGCATGCCCGGAACGCCGCGCCATCTCGATAAGCCCCAGCCCGGCGCCTCCGCGTTCGCTGCGCTCTTCGCTCTTGAGGCTTCGCAGGAACACCTGCTTCATCTGCTCCACGTCCATGCCATTCATGCGTTCCAGTGCGGCGGCGAGCTTTCCGGCATCGGCACCGTTCACGGGATTGATCGCCGAGATCTGGTGCTGCGCCGTTCCGCTCCGGAGCAGGAACATGCTGCACCCCCTACCCTGCGCCAACTCGGCGGATAATTGAGCACGGTGCCGAATGATATTCTGATAGGCCTCCACCATGACGAAGGCGAGCTTGCCACGCAAGCTCTTGTCGGCGCCTTCCTCCTGCTCCAGGAACTCTTCACCCAAGGCGATCAGGCGCGCTGTATGCTCGTCATGGAACAGGCCGCTGTACAGGAAGGAGAGCCGGTCGCCCGCAAGTGCATCATAAAGGGCGTGAACGGTGGAAAGCTCCATTCCGGCGTGGATCGCTCAAATATAACCGCATCGCTGTAGCTGCTCCGGTGCTGCGCAGCGCGAACAGGACACCGAACACCGGCCCTTGCCTGCACCTAACTTCGCCACCTCCATGATCACCGAAGCCCAACTGGAACGAACGCGCTTGTATGTGCGCCGCTGGTTCGCCCGCTTCATTCCCCCCTCCCTCCATTTCCATGATCTGGAGCATACCCTCACGGTAACCCGCACGGCCAAGGCGCTCGGGAGGGCCATGGAACTGGGTCCGCAGGAACTGGCCTTGTTGGAGTTGGCCGCTTTGTTCCATGACACCGGGTATGCGGTAGCCTATGTGGGGCACGAGGACCACAGCGCCCAACTGGCCGCGAACTACCTGAAGAAGCAGGGCTTGAGCGGTATGGAGATACGTCGTGTGCGCAAATTGATCCTGGCCACGCGCCTGAAGGCCGAGCCACGCGGTGTGCTGGAGGAGGTGTTGCGCGACGCGGATTCCTCCAAGGCCGG
>JAGQVV010000298.1 GCA_020437805.1 Flavobacteriales bacterium | reverse complement strand
GCTACCCGCACGACATCAAGGGCCAAGGGATCTACGCATACGTGGTCACTGAAAAGCCGGTTGAAGACCCCGACGATATGCGCGGCAGCATCATCGAAGCCGTAGTGGCGGGCATCGGTCGCATCGCCAAACCGGACAAGATCCAGTTCGTGAGCGGCTTGCCGAAGACGCGCAGCGGAAAGATCATGCGGCGGATCCTGCGGAAGGTGGCCGAGAATGAGCTGAATGCCCTGGGTGATACCTCCACGTTGCTCGACCCTAATGTGGTGGACGAGATCAAGGCTGGAAAGCTCTGACCCCTACCCTGCCCCCAGATCGTAGATCTCGCGGATGTCCTTGAGCTTCTTTTCGAAATCGATCTTCAGGTCGATCAACCTGCCACTGCGCATATCGAAGACCCAGCCGTGCACCGTTGGGGTGCCGGTGCGCACGAAGGATTTCTGGAGCACCGCGGTCTTGATCACGTTGATGCACTGCTCTTCCACGTTCAGTTCCACCAAGCGCCGGTAGCGTTGATCCTCGTCGGCAATGGCATCGAGTTCATTATGATGGATACGGTACACGTCACGGATGTAACGCAACCATGGGTTCAGCACGCCGAGGTCCTGCGCCTGCATTGCCGCTTTAACGCCACCGCAGTAGTAATGGCCGCATACGACGACGTGCTTCACCTGCAAATGCCCGATCGCATACTCGATCACGCTCAAGGTGTTCAGGTCTGCGCTGCCCACCACGTTGGCGATGTTGCGGTGCACGAACACCTGACCCGGTTTCGCCCCCATCAGGTCCTCGGCGGTGGCACGGCTATCGCTGCAACCGATGTACAGGATCTCAGGGCTCTGCCCCTCGGCCAAGTGCTTGAAGAATTCCTTGTTGGTGGCTTCCTTCTCGGCGATCCAACGTTCGTTGTTCTCGAAGGCTTTGGAGATGAGTTCGCTGTGGTCAGCCATGGCGCCAAGATAACCGCTTCACCTTCGCCGCTGTGCCGGAGGTGCGCGATCCGACATACGCCCCACGGGGACGGAGTGCGTACCTTCAAGGCCCTGCCATGGCACCCCGGTCGCTCCTTCGCAAAGCCCTGCATGTGGACCATGACTTCGTCCATGAGGACCGCTTGATCCTGCGCGACCACTTGGCCTTGGTGCGCACGCGACTGGCCAATGAGCGAACACTGATGAGTTACATCCGCTCGGCGCTCTACCTACTGTTGGGCGGCATCGCTTTATTGAAATTGAAGAGCTACGTGGAACTCCACTTGGTGGGCTACCTCGCCCTGGGCTTGTGCAATCTCATCCTGGTGGTCGGGATCTACCGCTACATCCGCTTACGTCGGCATCTGACACGGTATTACAAGGCCTGGCAGGAGGAAGCGGAGAAGCATGCCTCCATTGCGGATGTGGACCAAGGGGCACCTTAGCGTGCTCAACCCTTCGCCGCCTTCAAGGTGTTCAGCAGCAGGCTCGTGATCGTCATGGGCCCCACACCACCCGGTACCGGACTTATCCAACTGCATTTCGGTGCCACCTCGTCGAACTTCACATCGCCCACCAAACGGAATCCGCGTTTGCGGGAAGGTTCCTCGATCCGGTGGATGCCCACATCCACGACAATGGCACCTTCCTTCACCATGTCCGCCGTGATGAACTCCGGCCTTCCTATGGCAGGGATCAGGATATCGGCTTGGCGCGTGATGGCCGCCAAGTCCCTGGTCCGGCTGTGCGTAACTGTCACGGTGCAATTGCCGGGTTCGCTGTTCCGGCTCATCAGGATGCTCATGGGAGTGCCCACGATGTTGCTGCGGCCCACCACCACGCAGTGCATGCCCGACGTCCTCACGCCATAATGCCGCAACAGTTCCACGATGCCCGCTGGCGTTGCCGGAAGAAAGCCCGGCAGCCCCAGCACCATGCGCCCGAGGTTCTCAGGATGGAAGCCGTCCACATCCTTGCGCGGATCGATGGCCAGCGTGACCTTCTCTTCGTCGATGTGCACAGGCAACGGCAGTTGGACAATGAACCCGTCCAATTCAGGGTCGTTGTTCAGCCGATGCACCAGTGCGAGCAGTTCATCTTCCGTGGTATCGGCACCAAGTTCGATCAGCGTGCTGCGGAAGCCTGCTGTTTCGCAGGCCTTCACCTTGGCGTCCACGTACGTCCGGCTGGCGCCATCGGAACCAACGAGCACTGCGGCAAGGTGCGGGGCGCGTGCGCGTTCGGTCTTCACTTCCGCGGCCTCCTGGGCGATGCGGCCGCGAATGGCCTTGGAGGCTGACTTGCCGTCAAGAAGTCGGTAGGTGCTCACCTCGGCCATGGATGGCTAAGGTAATCGCGGAAGGCACATGCGGAACCGACAACGATCAGCGGGCCCCTTTGCTTGCTTTCACTACGTGCCGCATCAAGAACGCTTCGGCATCCAGCACCTCCAATTCCGAGAAGTGGAAGTCCTTCTTGTCGTAGGTGACGATGTTGGTGCACTTCGCATCCACAGCCGAGTAATACTCTAGTCCATCCTCGATATCCGTGACCTTCTTGTTGGCCAGTGTGCGTGTCGTGGCTTCCTCGCCTACCGTGGTGATGCGCAGTTTCTCCGCCAGCAAGGCGATCTTTTGCCGGGCCGTTCTCCTGCCATTCTTCTTCTGAGCGAAGTACGCAGCAATGGCCAAGCACAAGGGGGAAGTGTACACCTCGAAGCGCTTGTCATCACACAAGCTGAGCACGCGTGCGCAAGCCGTGAATCTCGGGTACTCGTTACAGAGCACCGTTACCAGGATGTTGGCGTCGAGGAAGATGCGGTGGACCGGCATTAGCGTGATTCACCGCAACGGGGCGACGACGCAACGGATGCGTGACGAAGCGCCACTTCCGAAGGGCCACTTTGGCCTTGGTGGTCGTGCTACCGTGGATCGTTCAACTCTCATCCCTTAGCCCTTCTTCCGGCTGGCGAGGTAGTCCTTCTTCACGCTCTTGGCGGCGTTCTTGCGCACATAGGTCGCTTCGCCCTCGGCCACTTGGTGTACCCAATCGCTGACGGGAAGCTCATCCAAGCTGCGGTAGCGCTTGTCCACCACCTTGCTCAGCATGAACTCCACAAGCCGCGAAAGGCTGATGTTGTTCTGCTCCGCGAAGGACTTAGCTTTTGTGATGACCTGCTCGTCGAAGCTGAGGGTGATCTTGGAATCCATGGCCGGAAGGTTTATACGACAAAAATACGATTCTCATACGTATAACGAGTGCTCCCGCCGATCCTTCATGAGCCCCCGGCCTTGAGCCGGAATCTCAAAAAAGGCAACACCTATGTGCGACCGGGATCGAGTTGATCGAACCGCGCCCCCGCGACAGGTAAGGGAT
>JAGQVV010000297.1 GCA_020437805.1 Flavobacteriales bacterium | reverse complement strand
AGCCGCCCGGACTGAATTGCACGCGTTCGATCATGTCCGGGTTCGGGAAGCTCAGGCCTTCCTGCTGACCGGCGCGCACCAGGAACGGTCGGTATACCTCGATATCGTTCACGTACACCAGATTCTCGTCGAAGTTGCCGCCACGGACACTGTAGCCGGAACTCAGTTCGTTCCGGGTGGCCACGCCCAATTCCCCCACCAGCAAGGCTTCCACTCCGCCTTGCACGCTGGGGGTGAATTCCGCGTAGCGCGCGTCGATGGGTTGGACCCCTTCTTCGCGCTGGCGCTGGGTGCCTTGGATGTCCACGACATCAAGCGTCCGCAATCGCAAGGAAATGTTCATTTCCCGTACCTCACCCGCGGCCAGCAGCACCTCCTCCTCACGGGTCAAGAGCCCGGTGTAGCTCCAGCGTATGGTGGTGGGGACCCCTGCCGGAACGAGCAATTCGTAACGACCGGTCGAATCACAGGCCACGCCGCGCTGGGTGGCTGCGAAGGACACGTTGGCTTGTGGCAAGGTGTTCCCCAGCTCATCACGCACGACCCCGTGTAAGGTGCCGGTACCCTGTGCGCACAGCCATGTCGTGGATGAAAGGAGAATGAACAGAAGTGCGGACCGCATACGATGTGTGGGCCAAGATAACGGGCTGCAACGCTGCATAGTATGGCTTGCGGACGCCAAGGTCCTTCGATGCTTCAACCGAGTGCGGAGGTGATGTTCTCCACCAGCGTGTTGGGCCCGCCGAAGTGCTCGAACAGCTGGATGTTCCGATCCGCGCAGTACGCCTTCAACCGACCACGAGGACCTTCCTCCACGCCGCCACCGATCACCAACAAGCGGACATCGCCCTTGTCGAGTTCGAGCATCAGCGCGTTCTCGTCCTGGAAACCCTTGGCATTCAGTGCGGCAGCGGAAAGCTCCAGATCGACGAGCGTCATCATAGCGGCATTTCGGCCGAAGAACAGGATCCGAGGACCGGTCATGCCGCGAAAATACGTGAGATCCCTTGACCGATCGGTCATGCACGCGCATTCCGAACAGGGATACCTTCGCCGTCCGGATGGACGAACCGGAACCGATCACCGCATGTTCCAACAACGACCGACCCGACCGCTATGGATCCTCGACTGACCGCATTCCAACGCCTGCTGGAGATCATGGAGACCTTACGTGCCGAGTGCCCATGGGACAAGAAACAGACCATGGAGACCTTGCGCCCCTTGACCATCGAGGAAACGTATGAACTGGGTGATGCGATCCTGGAGAACGACCTGGACGAGGTGAAGAAGGAGTTGGGCGACCTGTTGCTCCACATGGTGTTCTATGCCAAGATCGGAGAGGAGAAGGGTGCTTTCGACATCACCGATGTGTTGAACGGGATCTGCGAGAAGCTGATCCTTCGGCACCCGCATATCTACGGTGATGTGAAGGTGAAGGATGAAGAGGAGGTGAAGGCCAATTGGGAGAAGATCAAACTGGCCGAGAAAGCCAGGTCCGGGGAGGGCGGGAAGAGCGTGCTGGAAGGAGTGCCGCGTGGATTGCCCAGTATGGTGAAAGCGATCAGGGTGCAGGACAAGGCGCGGGGCGTGGGATTCGATTGGGATGATCGCGGACAGGTCTGGAGCAAAGTGCACGAGGAGTTGGCGGAATTGAAGGCGGAGGTGGATGCTGAAAGCCCCAAGCAGGCCGAGGAACTCGGGGATGTCCTGTTCAGCCTGGTGAACTATGCACGATTCCTTGGGATCGATCCCGATGAAGCCTTGGAGCGTACCAACCGCAAGTTCATTCGGCGGTTCCAATTCCTGGAGCGCGAAAGCCGGAAGGACGGGAAGGTGTTGGGTGAAATGAGCCTCCAGGAGATGGATACGTACTGGGAACGAGCAAAGCAGGAGCAATGAGCGCGTTCGTGGGTCTCATCCACGGGGGGAGCGAGGTGGGCGAATGCGATGGATCGTTCACACTTCGTTAATATGAAAGTCACTGAAGGTCATGTGATCATGCGACCTTTGCACCCCGGATTCCGTCCCTATTGTGATGAACATTCCTGCTTCGCTACTACGTACACTGGTCCATCTCGTCGCGATCGCGCTGTTGACGGTCCCTGAGGTGGCAGCGCAGATCCCCGATCAATGCCTGGAGATCGAGAGCATTCTTGTGGACGCCTGCAACCCCAGTGATCAATGCCCCGGGAGCACGGAAGGCCAGAACGAGATGGTCCGTTTCAAGACCGGCCCCGTTGCCATCGCTTTGAATGAACTCGAAGCGGATTGGCCGAACAACCCCTGGCGTGGTTTGGCGCAGAATGCCAACACGGCCTCCATCACCGCACAGCTCAACGCCACGATCGAAAACTGTGGCTTCCTGATCGAACCACCGAACGGCATCATCCCGCCCGGAAGTACCGTACTCATGGTCACGAGCCCAGAGATGTGCTTGGCAGGGAACTCCTTCACGGCCCTGGCCGACACCTTGTACCTGATCTTTCAGGTGACAGGGAACACCCAAGGACATTTCGCCAACAGTCCGGCCTCCGGCCAAGCCATCAGCCCTACACCACCGGCCGGGAACAGCGAGCGGACCCTCGTCTTGACGTACCTGCCCACGGGATGCAGTGATGAGGTCACCTACATCCGCGAACTGCTCGTGAACAACCAAGGGACCTATGGTGGACAGTCCGGAGAGAGTGACGGGAGCACGGTGGTGTTCTCCTGGCCGGGTGTACCGGTCGCGACCTATGTGAACTACGGCTGCCAAGCTCCTTTCGAACCGTTGTTGGTGCAAGCCGAGGTGGAGGGGTCGCTATGCGGTGGAGCAGGTACTGTGACCTTGACCGGCGCCGTCGTTGGTGGTGGTTTCTCCAGCGTGCTTTGGACCGGCGGTACAGGCACTTTCGCAGACCCCACGGCCCTTGGAACCACGTACACGGCCGGTTCCGGGGATAACGATGCGGTGATCCTGCAGCTGTGTGTCCAAACGGATTGTGCCGATCCGATCTGCACCCTGGTAACGGTCCCTGCAGGGGATGGGCCTTCGGTGAGCATCACGGCGGATGGTCCGTTGACCCTTTGCCCAGGCGATCAGCTCGTGTTGAGCGCCAGCGGAGCGGACAGTTACGTATGGAGCACCTCGGCCACCACGAGCAACATCACGATAACGGAACCCGGAACGTACCTCGTGACAGGTACCAACGCGTGTGGTACTGGCAGTGCCGAAGTGACCGTGCTCGCGGGCACGGGGATCCTGGTGGAGATCATCGGTGATACGGAGATCTGCCCAGGGGAGAGCACGGTGCTCACCGCAACGGGTGCAACAAGCTATGTGTGGAACACCCAGGCCACCACGGCCAGCATCACCGTCACTTCGCCCGGAACCTATTCCGTGACCGGTACCAACGCCTGCGGCACTGCCACAGATCTCGTCACTGTCACAGAGGCACCCGGACCGACCGTGATGATCTCCGGAAGTACGGAGATCTGCCAAGGCGGGTCCACGACCCTTACTGCATCCGGAGCGGACTCCTACACATGGAGTACCACCGAGTCCACCGCAAGCATCACCGTGAGCACCGCAGGTGTGTACACCGTTACCGGCACCAATGCATGTGGCGCGGCCACGATCTCGGCCGAGGTGCTGGAATTGGATCTTCCATCGGTCGTGATCACGGGTGACACGATCATTTGTCAAGGTTCCTCCACCGTTCTGACGGCATCCGGGACCGGACCGTTCACCTGGAGCAATGGCCAAAGTGGAGCCAGCATTACCGTTTCACAACCCGGTACCTATGTGGCCACCGCGTCGAATTCCTGTGGAAGTGCATCGACCGGCGTTACCGTTGCCATGGTCATGATCTCGTCCAGTTTCGCAGCACAGCCCAACAGCGGAAGCGCTCCGCTCAATGTGCAATTCTCCAATGGAAGCACGCCGGCCGACGCGACCTTCGTTTGGGATTTCGCGGATGGAGGGGGCAGCGATGTTCCGGACCCGATACACCTGTTCACCGAACCGGGCACCTATATCGTGGAGCTCCTGGTCAGTTCGAACGGTTGCACGGCCGTGTCCACAAGTACGGTGGTGGTGACGGTACCGGTGGAGATCCCGGAAAGCTCGTTGTTCGTGCCGAACGTGTTCACACCGAACGGGGACCAAATGAACGATGTCTATGCGCTGACCGCAGTGAACATCGCATCATTGAATATGCGGATCTTCAACCGCTGGGGACAGTTGGTGAATGAATTGGATCGTGTTGGCGAAGTGTGGGATGGCCGCTCCTTGAGCGGCTCCTTGGTGCCGGACGGGACGTATTTCTATACGATCGAGGCCAAAGGCCTGGACGGTAGGTCATATGACCTGAAGGGACATGTGACGGTGCTACGATGAGCGACCGGAGCCATAGGGTGCGAACAAGCGTCATTTCCACGACCACGGCCGTCCAATAGGAAGGGACCATGATCACGCGACAGGATCGGATCGGTAAAAGGCTACTCGGCTGCGTGGGCGGGCTACTTGCGATCTTGTCCCCCATGGTGGTCCCGGCGCAGTGCCTCACCACCATCACAGCCTTTCCGTATACTGAAGGATTCGAGGTGGCACCTGCGTGGACAAGTGGGGGTACGAACAACGATTGGACATGGGGTGTACCCGCGCACCCGTCGATCAACGGAGCAGCGGAAGGGACCCGTGCCTGGTGCGTCGGTGGGTTGACCGGAAGTTTCTACTCGAACAACCAACAAAGCTGGTTGGAAACCCCATGCTTCGACCTTTCGCTCCTGACCTATCCATGGATCTCGTTCTCCATCTATTGGGAGACGGAACCCGGTTACGATGGCGCCGGGCTGCAATACTCCCCCAACGGTGGCACCACCTGGATCAACGTGGGAAGCGCTGGGCAGAGCGACTGCCTTACGACGAACTGGTTCAACAGCTCGAACATCACGGCATTGAACTTGGCCGCCCCGAAGAACGGATGGAGCGGTACCGCGATCTCCGGTGGGTGCGCCTCAGGACAGGGCAGTGGAGGTTGGGTGACCGCAAGCCACTGCTTGGACGGCTTGCCTACCACTGCACCCGTGAAGTTCCGTTTCATTTTCGGCGCAGGTTCCATTTGCAACACGTTCGATGGGGTTGCCATCGATGATATTTACATCGGTGAGGCACCGGAGAACGATCCGGTGATCAATTACGATTGCATCGATAATGCGATAGAGTTCACGAATTCCGCCACTTTATGTGTGGCTTCCAGCGTATGGAATTTCGGCGACCCCGGGTCCGGAGCGAACAACATCGCCAGCCAGCCCAGTGCATCCCATACATTCTCCGGACCGGGGACCTACACGGTGAGCTTGACGATGACAGGGCCTTGCAATGCCCCGGTGACGGAAACGGTGGATGTGTCGATCGCTGAACTGGAACTGACGGCCACGGCGCCGGGATGTGATGGCTCCGGAGGGACCGCCATTGCCACGGTGATCGGTGCTGCGGGTCCTTTCACGTATGCATGGTCCCCTGGAGGTGGGACCACCCAAACGATATCCGGCCTGGCGCCAGGTACGTACACCGTGCAGGTGCAGTCGCCTTCCATGTGCCCCGTGCAAGGTGAGGTCGTAGTTGAGGAGGGGGCGGATGAGGTGACGGGTACGGAAGTGCACACGGATGTGAGTTGCGCAGGACTTGCCGATGGAATGGCCACGGTGACACCATCCGGTGGGGCAGGAGGTTACACCTATGCGTGGGCCCCCACCGGTGGCGTCATGGCGAGTGCCACCGGTTTGGCTTCGGGTGCCTATACCTGCACGATCACGGATGCCGCTGGTTGCATTGCCGTGGTGGCCGTGACGATCTCGGAACCGGATCCGATCGATGTGATCGTTCCGGCCGACCTTGGCATTTGCAGCGGAGAGAGCATACTCTTGGATGTTGGTGCCACCGGGGGGATACCGGACTACACGTACTCCTGGGCACCCGAAGGACCTGTGGTTACACCGTCCACTACCACCACCTATACGGTCACCGCTACCGATGCCAACGGATGCACCAGTGATCCGGAGCAAA
>JAGQVV010000296.1 GCA_020437805.1 Flavobacteriales bacterium | reverse complement strand
TCGACCTGGTGTACGATCGCGAACGATCCGTGTACGCACCGGAGTACCGCGTCATCTTCTCCGTGGGCTACACGATGAACCTGCGCAAGATCTAGCATGGACCGCAACCGCTCATTGCTCCTGCGCGCCGGCCTCTTCACCGCCATCCTTCTGGGCGCCATCACCGCAGGTTACTACTTGCTGAAGCCTTCGGACACCCTGCCCATCTTCCACCCTTCGCAACTGGACAAGCGCTTGGTGGACCATTCCGTGCGGAACGTGGAAGGCGAGCATCGCATCAGCGACTTCCACCTGATCGATCAGTTCGGCGGCAACTTCAGCATGGCCGATGTCGGCGATCGCATCATCGTCACCGACTTCTTCTTCACCACCTGCGCCACCATCTGCCCCAAGATGACCGTGCAGATGGAACGCGTGCAGGAAGCCTACAAGGACGAACCACGCCTCCTGCTCCTATCCCACTCGGTCACCCCGGAAATGGATTCGGTACCCGTGCTCGCCGCTTACGCCGAACTGCACAACGCCGATCCCCAACGCTGGCGTTTCCTCACCGGCGACCGCAAGCAGATCTACGACCTGGCGCGCAAAAGCTACTTCGCCGCCATGGACGAAGGGGATGGCGGCCCTGATGATTTCGTGCACACCGAGAATTTCGTGCTCGTGGATCCCCAACGCCGCATCCGTGGCTTCTACGACGGCACCAGCGCGCAGGACGTGGACCGCCTGATCGCGGATATCGGGAAGCTGCTCAACGAAGCACCGTGACCGCCCCGCTCAAGGCGTAGGCTTGCCGTAGCGCAGCTCCTCCACCGTGGCCGCATCCCCAGCAATGGTCACCTTGAACAAGCGATCGTAGCGGTTCTCCGGAATAGCACCGATGTCCGCGCCGGAAAGCGCACGCACAATGGTGGGCACCGTGTTGTTGTGCCCGGCCACCAGCACCACCTGCCCTTCGTTCCCGCTACGGATCAAGCGCACCAGTTCCTCCGTGGCACCGGGATCCAGCAACACAGGTCTTAGCCCTTCCCGTTCGGCCAGCGGCGCCACGGTCTGCTGGGTACGTTGCAAGGTGGTGGCATGGATCACCTGCACGCCGGTTCGCGCCAGGGTGTCAGCCAAGGCCTCGGCACGTTCCATGCCCGCCGGGCTCAAGGGCGAGTCGCGGTCCATGGGGTCCAGCTTCTCGGCGTGCCGCACCACATACACCACCGTGCTGCGCCGTTTCGTGTACGCCGCTGGCGCGCATTGCACCATGCACAGCAGGCCAAGGAAGGGTATGGCGCAGAGGAGGCGTTCGATCAGTAGGGTGCTCATTCCTCCTGCAAGATGCGCAATGGCCTTCAAGGGTCCAACGCAACAGGTTCGCGGCAACAGCCTCCAAGGAAACCGCGAAAGCCTGGCAGCCTTGACCAATAGAAAAAGGTCACGGCGAAAGCTTGGAAGGAACCCGCGAAAGCCGCCAAGCCTTGGAGAAAAGCAAAAGATCCACGGCAACAGTTTCCAAGCACTGCGCGGTTGCTTGGAAGGAAAGGCCGGAAGTTTCCAGGCTTTCGGCCCAGGCCAATAAGCAAAGGGCAACGCATATGGGGGGGCGGTGGATATCGTGGAAGGTGGCGGCGTGCTCGGCTTCCTGGCCATAGGCCATTGGCCGAGAGCGCTGGCCCATTGGAAAGGAAGCAGTGCGTTCAGCAAGTTCATTCGGCCTCTTGGTAGGCTGCCGGGGCCTCCGGTTCCTGCAAAAGGCTGCAGCTGCGCGCGGCGATGGGCACCTGGGGTGGTGGGTGGCCTTTCGTCCCGTGGAAAGGCCAGCGCTTCGCGGCCGATCCGAAGGCGCCTTGTCCGATCATACCGCAAAGCGCTCTCCCCCGTTCGCTATACGGACCAGTGCATCCCACACGTTCATGGATGAAGCCTATGGCAGCCTACGAACCGATATCGATTGCACCTACGCTCGGCTATCTTAGGGGCATGGCTAACCAGGACCAGCTATGTAGAACGCGCGTATTACCAAGGATCATTGCTCGCGCACGCTCCTATGTGCCACGTTCCCAAGGTCTTACACAACCCGCTCGCCGCAATTGGATAGCGGATATATCAACAGATCGTTGGTAATCCGCTAGTTAGCGGCAAGCTCGAATGAA
>JAGQVV010000295.1 GCA_020437805.1 Flavobacteriales bacterium | reverse complement strand
AAGGTGAGGTCCACCGTGATGTCCTTGCCGATCCTCTTTCCGTTCAGGTTACGCACGCCAGCCGCTACATAGCCTTGTCGATCGCCACTCAGGCGTTCGCTGGGGTAGAGGAGGATCCTGTTGCCCTCCACCGTGATCCGAACATCCTCTTCACCGGCAATGCCGACCAAGCCGCTCATGTCCTGTGTCAGGTCCAACGGGTCGCTGAAGAGCAAGGTGGCCACTTGGTCGCCTTCTGAATCCGTTGTGGCCGAGATCAAAGCGATGTCACCGATCGCAGGGACATCGAAGAGCAACTTGCTGTTATCCTCGGAGCCGATACGCTCAGCATTCCAGAAGACCTCCATCGTACTTTCCATTCCTCCACGACGCACACTATCCGCAGTGAAGCGATGGTATCTGCCGTTCGGCTCATGTTCCCAGGTCAACGGAATGGTCCGTTCCCCTTGCGTCGCACTGAAGCAACCTTCAAGGTCCTGTCCGGTGGCATCGTCGGAGGTGCTCACGGCCAAGACCACCCGCTGCCAGGTGAGGTCGTTCCGGGACAATGGGGCCATATCGGTCACCCGCACGTCCACCCCTTGGCGAACGGTAGTGACCTGGAAATTGAATTCCTCCATGCCTTCGGGTACCTCGATGAGGCTCCCGAGGTCGAAGCTGACCGTATACCGTTGTTCCTGTTCGAGTCGCTCGGCGGGTTGAAAGGATAGTGTGTGGTCATCCTCCCATCGTACCGTTCCGCTCACGGAAGGGTCCAGTTCGAAGAGCTTCTGGATCGCTGCGTCCGAAGTGTCCTTCCAGCGTTGGTCCTGTGCGATCCGAACCAGGATCGGTGAGCGCGCGCTGATGTGCCCTGTTGTGAAGGCCGGTATGTACGGAGTAAAGGCAGCATCCGGTGCGAAGGGCTCTTCTTGCGATCGACAGCCGACCAGAACGATGGTCAGGAGCAACGCATGAAGGAAATAGCGCGGACGGAAGTTGGCACGTGGCATGGTTGAACGAATGGAGGGGTAAGGTACCTGCCTCCAATGAACGGGCCATGGTTCCGCACTATTGCGGACGCCCCATCAAGATCGAAGACGAAAGGTCAAGGCTGTCGCATCAGCTCATCCGCCTCATCGGCAGGGATCACATGCCCACCCAATTGGCCCACCACGAAGGCGTCATCGAAGCCTCTGATCTGGATGGCCTTTTTGGCCTCCTCGGCGGATCTACGGTCCGCGAATGAACCGTAGAAGTAACGCACGGCATCGGTGCTCGGCACGGATTCCACATCGCCCATCTCTATCATTTGGTCCATGGTCTCCATGGGCACGTTCCCAACGAATCGACCGATCTGAACGCGGTAGCGCAACTTGCTCTTGTCGATGCTGCCGCTGGGGACGTTGCGCAGGTCCTCCGGTCCGGTGAGCTTTGCCCCGGCCTCCTGCATGCTGATGCGTTTTCCATCGCGGAATGCCACGAGGAATGCACCATTGAATCCTTTCAACAGCATCTGCACCTTATGGGCCGCAGCAGGGTTCACCTCTTTGAATGATCCGGTGTAGTAGCGTGTCAGTCCATCATCCCCCTTGATCGTTACCAGGTCGCCGATCTCCGAGAAGATGTTCTTGGAGAGCGGATAACGGAAGGCACCAAGCTGAACACGAACGATGATCTCCCCCGTAGGTCCGGCGGAACTCGGCACGTTCTCTTCGGAAGCGCGAAGTGGATCGGTCTCGTTGCTCACATCGATCAATCGTCCGTTCTCCTCGGCCATCACGACTCCTTCCACACCCATGCCTCGTAACTCCAGTTCACGACGCAAGGCTTCCGGGATCTTGTCGTAGCTACCCACCACGAAGAAGGTTGTGTCCCCGTGTTCAACGGTACGGATGTCAGGCAAGCTCAAGAGCTTCTGTATCACGTCCTCGTTGATCTTCTCCAACTGTGAGCCGACCTTCACCACATAAACACGCTTCACAGGAACGAAGGCGGGCTTCATAGGTCCGAAGGATTCCACACGCGAGGTCACCATGTTCACGTTGCCGGAATCGCGATATGCCAGCCATGCCTTCAAGAGAGCTTCATCGGTGATCGCCACACCTCTTGCATCCACTGGAGCACCGGCCACGGTGTTCAATTCGTCGTCCGCGTGGTCGGGTACGCCATCGTTATCGCCGTCCAATGGACAGCCGAAGGCGTCGACAGCGGCACCGGCCGGGGTGTAAGGACATTTGTCCTGTACATCCTGCACGCCATCACCATCCTCATCACCCGTCCAGGCCAAGAGGTCGAGTTCGTCACTGGATAGCGGGGTCTTCTTCACCTTCTTTGCCTTCGGTTCCATCGGGATGGTGTAGCCTACTGAGAAGGAGGTGAAGAGAAAACGGTCGTTCCCGGTCGTGCCTTGGCGGTTACCGAGGCTTTGGTCCGTCACACCGTCTATCAGGTCGGTGAGCGTGAAGTGCATGGTGGCTCCCATGCGGAAGTCGAATCCATGTCCGATGTCCATACGAGCACCTATCCCGACCGGTACTGCCCATGTCCGTTCTAGGTATTTGCCGAAACCGTCGAGATCGCTTTCACGGACGTCGCTCTCATAGGTATAGTCCCGCTCTATCAACACTGCGTCACCAGCGTTCGTTGCGTTTTCCGGTAGGTCACGAATGGTCCCGTCACTCCAGTAGTTATACGCGCGGCCTTGGCTGTCGAAGAGGTCGGTCTTGGTCAGGAACTCCACGGACTCGAATCCGACCGTGACGTACGGCTCGACAACCCGCTTCGGGTTCAGGAGTTGGAGGAAGTTGTAACGCAGCTGTAACCCTCCGGTGGTGATACGGGAGTCGAAGTTCACGTTGCGATCCAAGCTGCGCTCGTTCACCCCGAGCCGGCCGTGCAGCGCATATATCCCACCTTCGAGCCATGGTGTGATCGGGGTGCTCGCACGGAGTTCGAATGCAACCCGGGTCACCAAAGGGCTGTATCCAGCACTGTTCTTTCCGACATCCCCGTAGAACGCGAACATGCCCGGACCGAGGCCGATACTGGGCTTCAATCCAGCGGCTCCGGTCTCCCGCACCGGTTCCTCGATGCCAACAGGCAGCGAGGTGCTATCGACCTGGCCAATAGATGGGGAGGAAAGCAGTGCGGCGAAGGCGACGCCGAGAATTGAACGGAACGATGGGGTATAGGGGCCGGTGGGCTGTGGCATTCGGTCCGTTCCGTATTCAGGTCCGCATCATTGGACCCATTTCTGGTTGCTCAGCAAAAGCGCCTCTTGTACGGTGATCCGGGCGCCATTGTTATAGGCGGTCACAAACGGACCCGGGAATCCATATCCGGCGTTCACAAAGGAAACGCGCTGATCACGTGCCTCGGCGTATGATCCGAATCGACCGGTCACGTACTTGATCCAACCTTGATGGCGCTCCATGTCATAAGCACCATTGTAACGATGCCTGCTGCTGAAATAGGTACGACCCACTTCACGGTGGCCGGCCGATATCTGCACTTTGTAAACGATGCCGTTCTCCGGAGCGGGAATGGTGGTCTTCGGCTTCGGGGCCGGAGCGGCTTGGGCTGCGATCTCCTGCTGGCGCAAACGCTCCTGTTCCGCACGCTTGGCTTCCGCTTCGCGCGCGGCGGCTTCGCGTGCCTCCTTTTCGCGTAGGGCCAATTCAGCATCAGCATTATTGACCTCGTCCACACCGGAAGCATCGTTGGCCAAGGGCTCCAAATTGAGCATGGCCTGTGGTCCTACGAAGAATTTGGACGTTCCCAAGACCGCACGTTGTGTCTCATCGTTCAATAGGTATCCGAATTCCCCGTCGATGCTGTATTCACCTTCTGGACGTTCGTTCGCACGCAACTTGTAGACGACCTTGATCTCTGAAGCGGAAGGAAGGTTCAACCACACGAACTTGGCGATACGGTCCTGTGCCGTGAAGATGGCTTCGCTGCTGTTCTTTTCCAGTACAGTGAACCCTTGTGGGATGGTCTCCTGCAGTTTTCCGAAGCCACGGATATCACCTTTCTTGAGGGTCACTTCCACAAGCATTTCGTTCTCGGTGACCGGGGTTATCGTACGCGTTCCCGTGACACCGCCCATGCCTTGGATGGGGGCGACCCCACTGGCATCATCGATGACCGCCACTACGGTTCCACCGACAGGCGCACCGCCTGCTGCGGAGACCAAGTCCTCCGCTGTGGGTTCAGTGTCGGTCGTGGTGCTGGAAACGGCGACCGCACCTGGCGCGCCGAAATCGATCGTGGATGTAGGGAGGTCGAAGGTCTTGCGCTCGTTGTCCTCGATGTAGGACAAACGGCCTTGGATCGCATGGTTCCCGCTGAGGGTCGCATCAGTGCCAAGGGTGTAGCTGATCTTGAAGGTCGGGCTGCTCGGGAGGGCCATCCAGATGAACTTGGCCTTTTGATCAGCGAAGGTGAAAGAGGCTCCTTTGGTCTCGATCGCTGTAGCGGTCATTCCAGGAGGCAGGTCCAATTGGAGTTTCGCGAAGCCGCTCAGGTCCCCCTTGTTCACCGTAACGGTGACACGAGTTTCCGTGCCAGCACTCATACTGGTAGGGATGTTCTGGGTGATGCTGATATCAGCCAAGAAGAATGGGTCGATGAGCAAAAGCCCGATCAGGTTGATCAACAGTACCAATTGGTTTGCCATGGCGGTTGTTCGCTGGGTGGATGCTCCACGCCCGGTAGCGACCAAAAGTATCGGCCGCACACCGGCGCTAAGCGACCGCTAACATAGCGATACCAACAGGAATGTGTTGAAGGCGACGAGGTGAAAGCCCGAATGCCAAGGTCTTATTCCATGGCGATGCCCGATCCCAAAGCATTCAATGACGTACACGAGGGCTACGGCTCGTGAAGGTTCAGAAGTTCGGCTTCAGCATGTATTTGCTGTAGAATGCATTGATGGCCTTCACCGCATCCTCCGGCTTGTCCACGATCGTGAAGAGCTCCAGGTCCGCCGCATGGATGTTCTTGTTCTGTTCGCCCATGGTCGTCTTGATCCAATCGTAGAGACCCTGCCAATACTTCCTACCCACGAGGATGATCGGGAAGCGACCGATCTTCTGGGTTTGGATGAGGGTGAGGGCTTCGAAGAGCTCGTCCAAGGTGCCGAAGCCTCCAGGCAGAACGATGAAGCCTTGGCTGTACTTGATGAACATGACCTTCCGCACGAAGAAGTAATCGAAATTGATGCTTTTCTCCTTGTCGATGAATGGATTCGGCTCTTGTTCGAAGGGTAGATCTATGTTCAACCCGACGCTGGTGCCTCCGCCGCGCTGTGCCCCCTTGTTGGCCGCTTCCATGATGCCCGGTCCACCGCCTGTGATCACGCCGTAGCCATTGCCGGTCAATTGGAACGCGATCTCCTCGGCCAGTTGGTACGCTGGGTGATCGGGAGCGGTCCGTGCGCTGCCGAAGATGCTCACGCACGGGCGGATCCGCTGCATGGCCTCGAAACCCTCAACGAATTCACTCATGATCTTGAAGATGGCCCAACTATCGTTGGCCTTCACTTCGCTCCAGCCCTTGCGCTTGAAGGCTTTCTTGATGCGGCGTTCACTTTCGTGGTGCGCGGGTGGGGTCTTTGCCATTTGGGGTATGAATAAGGGGCGCGATCCCGGGTCAAGCCTGGGGTGACAGCGCCCTGATCAGTTGAGTTCGGTCTTGAGAAAGGGATAGGTGTGACCGCGGCCCATGAGCACCACTTCTTCCGGTGTGCCGCGAGCGATGACCTGACCACCACCGGCACCACCCTCGGGGCCCATGTCGATGACATGGTCGGCCACCTTGATGATGTCCAGGTTGTGCTCGATCACCAGCACGGTGTTGCCGTGGTCCACAAGGCGGTCAAGGACATGGATGAGTTGTTTCACGTCCTCGAAGTGCAATCCAGTGGTCGGTTCATCGAGGATATAGAAGGTGTTGCCGGTATCCCGCTTGCTCAGCTCCGTGGCGAGTTTCACGCGTTGGGCTTCACCACCGCTCAAGGTCGTGCTGCTTTGCCCGAGGGTGACATAACCTAGGCCTACGTCTACGAGCGTTCTAAGCTTCAAGGCGATCTGCGGGATATCACCGAAGACCTCCAGTGCCTCTTCCACGGGCATGGCCAATGCGTCCGCGATGCTCTTGCCCTTGAAGCGCACTTCCAAGGTTTCACGATCGTATCGCTTTCCGCGGCACGTTTCACAAGGTACGCTGACGTCCGGTAGGAAGTTCATTTCGATGACCCGCACGCCAGCGCCCTTGCATGTTTCGCAACGACCACCTGCCGTATTGAAGCTGAAACGCCCGGCCTTGTATCCGCGGATCTTGGCACTGGGCAATTGCGCGTAGAGTTCACGGATGTGGTCGAAGAGGCCGGTATACGTGGCAGGGTTGCTACGTGGCGTGCGACCGATCGGACTTTGGTCCACCTCGATCACCTTGTCGATATGTTCCAGTCCGGTGATCCTCTCATACGCCAACGGATGCGTCTCGCTCCGATAGAAGTGCTTGCTGAGGATGGGATAGAGGGTGTCGCCGATCAAGGTGCTCTTTCCACTACCGCTGACACCCGTGACGCAAATGAACTTCCCCAAGGGGAAGTCAACATCAATGCTTTTCAGGTTATTCCCTGAGGCACCACGCAGGGTGATGCGTTCTCCATTGCCATTGCGGCGCTCCTTGGGGACCTCGATACGCAGTTCGTTCCGCAGGTATCGGGCGGTACTGCTATCCCCGAGCACCAGGTCCTTCGGGTTCCCCTCCGCCACGATACGCCCACCGTGTTCCCCTGCACCGGGTCCGATGTCGATCAAGTGGTCGGCGCTCATCATCATCTCCTTATCGTGTTCCACCACGATCACACTGTTGCCGCCATCACGGAGGTTGCGTAAACTGCCGATCAAGCGCTGGTCGTCCCTTTGGTGAAGGCCGATGCTGGGTTCGTCCAGGATGTACA
>JAGQVV010000294.1 GCA_020437805.1 Flavobacteriales bacterium | reverse complement strand
CTTCACGGAAATGTGGGAGCGCTTCTGCTTCTACGGAATGCGCGGCATGCTCGCCGTGTTCATGGTGAGCCAATTGGGTCTTGATGACAAGACCACCAATCTCCAATACGGTGCGATCCAAGCGTTCGTGTACGCCTTCACCTTTATCGGTGGTGTGTTCGCGGACAAGATCCTGGGCTTCCAGAAGTCGCTCTTTTGGGGCGCGATCCTGATGATCACCGGAGGGCTCGTGATCGCCTTCTCCCCGACCAGCACCTTCTATTTGGGAACTTGTTTCTTCATCATCGGGACGGGTTTCTTCAAGCCGAACATCAGCACCATGGTGGGTGCGCTGTACCATGAGGATGACAGCCGACGCGATGCAGGCTTCAGCCTCTTCTATGCGGGCATCAACGTTGGTGCTCTCTTGGGTGGGATGCTCATGGTCTATGTCGGCAAATACCACAATTGGCCGCTCGCTTTCGGATTGGTGAGCATCGTAATGACGATCAGCTTGGTCAATTTCTTCATGACCCGCAAGAGCTTGGGACCGATCGGCCTCTCTCCCCTGCACCCGGACATGCCCAAGAGCAAGCGAAAGGCGTATGAGATCGGGACCTACGTCGGTTCATTGATCGCCATTCCCTTCATCCTGATGCTGGTGACGAACACACGGTACACCGATCTGTTCATGTACATCATCGGGCCCTTCACGCTGGTCTACCTCGGTTGGGAGATGCGCAAATTCAATCTGAACGAGAACAAGCGCCTCCTCGCCGCACTGGTCTTCATCCTCTTCTCCATCCTGTTCTGGGCCTTCTTCGAGCAGGCCGGAGGATCGCTGAGCCTGTTCGCCCTGAACAACCTGAACCACTCCTTGCTCGGCATTCCGATGGACCCGAACGTGGTGAACAACAGCTCCAACTCGCTCTTCGTGATCGTATTCGCTCCACTGGTAGGCTTGTTGTGGGTATGGTTGAGCAAGCGGAAGTTGGAGCCGAACTCCGTGGTGAAATTCGGTCTGGGTTTCCTGTTGCTCGGTCTGGCCTTTTACTTCTTCTACGCCACCATCTTCTTTGCCGATGCGGACGGGATGACCTCCTTGGACATCTTTACCTTGGGTTATTTCGTGATCACCTTCGGCGAACTCTGCCTGTCGCCGATCGGACTTTCCTTGATGACCAAGCTTTCCCCGCAATCCATCCAAGGCTTGATGATGGGCATGTGGTTCCTGGCCAGTGCGTACGGGCAGTACGTGGCCGGACTGCTCGGTGCGGGCATGAGCTCGGCGGACCCGAACGCAACGAACGTGGAGAAGCTCCATTCCTACACCGATGGCTACATGCAATTGGGCATGTACGCGTTAGTGGCCGGGCTTATCCTCGTTGCGATCTCTCCGTTGGTCCGCAAACTGATGCGAGGGATCCACTGATCCACACAAACCGGCACGGTCTTCGCTGGAATGCCATCATACCACGTTCACATGCGCACGTTCCTTCTACTTCTCGCCTTCGTTCCGTTCACCCTCTCCGCCCAATCCACCGGTAAACCCGCAGGCGCGATCCAGTGGTTGACCATGGAAGAAGCCCAAGCAAAGGCCAAGAAGGAGCCACGCCCCTTGATGGTGGACGTATACACCAGTTGGTGCGGCCCATGCAAGATGTTGGACGCCAAGACCTTCAGTGACCCACGCTTGGCCGACTACGTGAACAAGCATTTCTATCCGGTGAAGTTCAACGCGGAGAGCGGGGCGGCTGTGACCTTCAAGGGCCAGAAGTTGGAGAACCCGGAATACGATCCGGCGCGATCCGCGGGGCGCAATGGAACGCACCAGCTCACTTATGCCATTGCCAACGTTCAAGGTCGCATCGCCTACCCAACGGTCGTGTACATCGATAGTGACCTCAATGTGCTCGCACCGGTGCAGGGCTACCTGACACCGGACCAGATGGAGCCGATCCTGAACTACTTCGGTGAGGCGCACTACAAGACGAAGGACTACCAAGCCTTCCTCAGTGGTTTCAAGGCGAAATGGACGGCCCCATAGGACTTGTTCACGCCTTCTGAAAGCCCCGACGGATCGGGGCTTTTTCAGTTCAGCGAACAAGCGTGCGGTGGGGTACGTTCTTTGCTACCTTAGCGGCCATTCAAAACAACAACCCCCCAATCAACGAAAGCAGGCGATGAGCGAGAAGGCGCAGATCATTCTGGATGGTAAGACCTACGAATTCCCGATCGAGGTCGGTACCGAAGGCGAGAAGGCCATCGATATCGGAAAGCTGCGGGATATGACGGGGTACATCACCTTGGATCTGGGCTACAAGAATACAGGGGCGACGCGTAGCGCGATCACCTTCCTCGACGGCGAGGAAGGCATTCTCCATTACCGCGGCTACCCGATCGATCAACTCGCCGCAAAAGCCTCCTTCCTTGAGGTGGCCTATCTCCTGTTGTACGGGGACCTTCCGAACAAGGAACAACTCGCCGATTTCGAAGGGAACATCCGCAACCATTCGTTGGTGCACGAGGACATGAAACAGTTCTTCGAGCACTTCCCGAGCAATGCGCACCCCATGGGCATCCTCTCGGCGATGGTCTGCTCCCTGAGCACCTTCTATCCCAAGAGCCAGGACCCGAACCGACCGCAAAAGGACGTGGACCGAACGGTCTATCGCCTGATCGCCAAGATGCCGACGTTGGCTGCGATCAGCTACAAGAACAACCTGGGCCACCCCTACATGTACCCCAACAACAAATTGGGCTACGTGGAGAATTTCCTGCACATGATGTTCGCCCTGCCCACCGAGGAATACGAGGTCGACCCGGTGGTCGCCAGTGCGTTGAACACCTTGCTGATCCTGCACGCCGACCATGAGCAGAACTGTTCAACCTCGACGGTGCGGCTGGTCGGTTCGTCGCAGGCGAACCTGTTCACCTCGATCTCCGGGGGCATCAACGCGCTGTGGGGGCCGCTGCACGGCGG
>JAGQVV010000293.1 GCA_020437805.1 Flavobacteriales bacterium | reverse complement strand
CGAACACAACGGGAGGATGTGCAGGCGCAGGTGGGGGATGTGTTGGTCCCAATGGGGAAGAGCACGGACCGGCTGGTGATGGAGATCCTGGAACCCAGGGCCGCCGACAGCTTCTTCGCTTGGGGTTTCTTCGACTCCATTCTCCAACAGAAGGAGTGGTTCAGTGATTACGTCTTCGAGGATATCGCGGCAACGCTCTTGGCCAGGGATCGCGCATTGCGCGCAGCACTGGATGAACGATGCGCGGAGGACCCGGAATTCGCCACGGACGCATGGGCCCAGCTGTACTTCGTGTATGCACGATCGCCCTATTTCGAAACCGGATACCGCCGTTATCCGGTGCTTCGGGTGTTGGAGTGACGATGGTCACTTTGGCGATGGCTTTCCGTGGCCTACCTTTCCCGTACAAAGCCCTCGTGAACATGGACCATATCGCGCTAAAGACCAGCGTGCTGAAAGCCGCTCGTGAACATTTGGAGACCACCATCGCCGATCTACGCGAGCGGATCTCCGACCTCAAGTCGGTGACCATCGGTGATGACAATTCGGAAAGTGCCAGCCAAACGGAGAGCCGAAGAGGGTCCGATATGGAGTTGATGAACTCCTTGGACGACCAGCTCGTGAACACCCTCAAGGCATTGGACCGTGTGGAGGAGATCGACCCTGCGATCCGCTTGGATGTGGTGCAATACGGTGCTGTGGTACGTACGGATCAGCGCAACTTCCTCATCGCGGCGAGCATGGACGATTTCGATGCGGCCGGGGAGGAATACCTGGGTGTCACGCCCAAGGCTCCTGTCATTCAAGCGCTGACAGGTAGGAAAGCAGGGGAATCGGCCACGGTGAACGGCATCACCTACCAGGTGAAGGATATCTGCTGAAGCCTTCCATCCCTTTCCTTTGCGAGCATCCGACGGAAAAAAGCATCGGTGATCGAACATGGAACTTTATGACCTTGCCATAGGTGCCCGGGTGAAGCACCCGACCATGGGCCTCGGCGTCGTGTACGACCTGGATGTACGGACGGCCTTCATCTTCTTCCAGGAGGGCGGGGAACAGCCCGTGAGCCGCAGTTTCGACGGGTTGAAGGTGATCGCCCCGGGGGTGGAGATCGGTCAGGAAACGCTGGACTTGGACCACGTGAAGGATGCCCTGCGCGAGGTGCTGGAGGAAATGCAAAGCCCTCAACGGCCCGTGGAAATGGCCTCACGCTATGAAGGCGGCACAATGATCCTGCAACCTGCGGACACAGCGCTCAAGAGCAAGGAACTGCCCATGGAGGATTTCTTCCACAAGATCGTGATGATCCGGGACCGTTTCAGGGTGTTGGAGCAAAAGATCAACGCCCACGACAAGCTTTCCGATCAAGAGAAGGTGGAACTGCAGCAGTACATCACACGTTGCTACGGATCACTTACCACCTTCAACATACTTTTCGAGGACAAGGAGGACCATTTCGTGGGGCAGAAGGGGGAGTGATCCAAACAGGTCGCTGTTCACGGGGCCAAGTTTTCCACCATCCCTTGCATCACTTTTACGTGGGACTTACCTTCGGACCATTGCTCCGTTCTTTGAAGCCATCGGGCTTTCATCATACAGCCCGCACAGGCCATAGGTTCTGAAAACCAACAAGCTTTACTCAGGGTCGGAAGATCCAAGAGGGCAAAGGCGGGCCGCGCCCCTCGCTGGTCGTGGGGTCCTTCGGGACATCGCGGATTACTGACCCCTTTTCTGTCCGACCCGCTCATGTGATCCATGGGTTTTCTGAACTCGGTCCTGTGCGGGCTTTTTGTGTCCACACGCAGCGGTTATCCGTTGCGCAATGCAGGCTTCACTGCTCACCATTATTCCCCTTCCTTTGCAGCCATGTCACGGTCGCTCCCAGTCATGGAGGCCTTCCATACCCTGCAGGGTGAAGGCCTTTTCACCGGCCGATCCGCTTATTTCATTCGGCTGGCGGGCTGTGATGTGGGTTGCTCCTGGTGCGATGTGAAGGAGAGTTGGGACGCCTCGAAGCATCCCCATCTCACGGTGGACACCATCGTGGAAGAAGCCTTGAAGTACCCGGCGCGTATCGCCGTGGTCACCGGTGGGGAGCCCTTGATGCACGATCTGGGTCCGTTGACGGCAGCGTTACGCGAGGCCGGTTTCCGCACACACATCGAAACATCGGGCACACACCCGCTCAGCGGCGATTGGCACCATATCTGCTTCAGTCCCAAGAAATTCAAAGCAGCGCTGTCCGAGATCTACCCAGCGGCGCATGAACTGAAGGTGATCGTGGTGAATAAACATGACCTGCAATGGGCCGAGGAGCATGCCGCGAAGGTTACGGCGGAGTGCCACCTCTTCCTGCAACCCGAATGGGACAAACGCGATGCGATCATGCCCATGGTCGTGGAACGCGTTTTGGCCGAACCGCGATGGAAGGTCTCCCTTCAGACGCACAAATACATGAACATACCGTGATGAGCCTCGATCCTCTCAGTCGTTCAATGAACAGGTTGTGGGTCACCCAAGGCAAAGTCCCCGGATCGGGTCCGATCAAAGCCCTGCTCCTTGTGGTTTGCGTCTGTCTTCTGCACCCTGTAATTGCCCAGCCGGGCGGATATTCCACCACGGACAAAGGCGCGATCAAACGCTACGAGAGCGGATCGGACTG
>JAGQVV010000036.1:347-26781 GCA_020437805.1 Flavobacteriales bacterium | reverse complement strand
TGTCCGCGTCCTTGAACTCCATCGTGTATATCATCCCGCGCGGGATCATCAGGTAGTCGCCGTACTTGAAGTCGATGTTGCCCAGGAAGGTGCGCAGGGTGCCGCTGCCCTTGTGGACGAAGATCATCTCGTCGCAGTCGGCGTTCTTGTAGAAGTAGTCCACGCTCTTGGCCTGGGGCGCGGCGAGCACGATGGCGCAATCGCTGTTCACCAGGATGGGCTTGCGGGCGGCCAGGTGGTCCTTGGCTGGCGTGGCCTTGAAGCCGTGCAGCCGCAGCGAACGCATGTTCTTTTCGATGGCGATCTTCGGCGTGACGTCCTTGGGCTTGCGCAGCTCCTTCACCATGGTGGGCCGGTGCACGTGGTAGCTCAGGGTGCTCATGCCATCGAAGCCGATGGTGCCGAAGAGCTGCTCGTAGTAGTAGCGGTCCTTGCCGTTCTTGAAGACGGTGTGGCGCTTATGCGGGATCTTGCCGAGGGAGTGGTAGATGGGCATTGTTCGATGGTTGGGGCAAGGAATTTCGCGCCCTTACATGGCTTCGTTGGTGAGCTTTGTCAGTTCTGGGTGCAGAGTCCCGCTCAGCGCCAGTCGTTCCTCTTCCTCACGGATCCTAAGACGAAGCCCTTCCGGGTCGCTGATCGCCTTGGTCTTCGAACTCGTTGATGGCCTTCCCTTGCGCCAAGCACGTTGAACTGTTTCCGGTAAGAGGTGGATCTCCCGGCACCCCGGGGAGCAACAATCCGCATATTTCGTGGCGCATGCTTCGCATTGCACGAACAGGATGTTGCAGGTGCTCTGCTGGCAGTTCGTGATCCGGTCGTTGGGCGTTCCGCATTGCATGCATTTGCTCACCACGTCATCGGTGATGCGCTCAGCAAGTCGTCCATCGAATACGAAGTTCTGGCCGAGGTACTTGCTGGGCAGGTCCTTGGCCCTCACCTGACGAGCATAATCGATTATGCCGCCGTGCAATTGGCCCACGTTCGTGAATCCATGGTGGCGGAACCAAGCGCTGGCCTTCTCGCAACGGATCCCACCCGTGCAATACAGGAGCACGGGCTCACCCTTCTTGTCCTCCAACTTGTCCAACATCTCTTCCACGGCACCCCGGAACGTGTCGCTCTTCGGCAACAACGCGCCATCGAAATGGCCGATCAAGGCTTCGTAGTTGTTCCGCATATCCACCACGGTGGCGCCTTCATCCATCAAGCGATTGAAGGATTCGGCATCCAAGTGTTGCCCGACATCGGCGGTGTCGAAGGCATCATCGGCAAGTCCATCGGCCACCAATTTCGGACGCACTTTGATCGTGAGCTTCAGGAAGCTCATGCCATCGTCCTCCACAGCGATCTTGAAAGGCACATCCGCGAATTCGGGCCGCGCATCAATGGCTTTCCGGAACTCATCCAAGCGCTGCGCAGGTATGGATAGCTGGGCGTTAATACCTTCAGTTGCAAGATAGATCCGTCCATATACGCCGAGCTCCGTCCACTCCCTGAAGAGCGCATCGCGAAGCCTTGGCGCATCGGTAAGCCTCACGTAACGGTAGAAGCTCAGTGTGGTGCGCGGTACACCCTCCGCATACAGGCGCTCACGAAGCTCTTTCGGGCCAAGGATATTACGCAACTCCTCCACGTAGGGCAAAGATAGCGAAGGCGCATGCGGCCTGCACATCCGCTTGCCTGCCCCGGCTACCTTAGCAGCCCAACACAGAAGCATGCCAGGCAAGAAGATCCTCG
The DNA here is from genome assembly GCA_020437805.1 of Flavobacteriales bacterium. Lineage (GTDB taxonomy): Bacteria > Bacteroidota > Bacteroidia > Flavobacteriales_F > PHOS-HE28 > PHOS-HE28. The sequence goes on along the minus strand of JAGQVV010000036.1, from coordinate 25,041 downwards.
TTATCGGCTCCAGCGGCCAGATCGGTACCGAACTCGTTGAAGGGCTTCGCGAGCGCTTCGGAGACGCCAACGTGGTGGCCGGCGACATCAAGGAGCCCCAAGTGGAGCAAAGCGGGCCATTCGCGATGGTGAATGCCATGGACCGTCGTGGGATCGAGCGGATCATTGAGAAGTACGATATCTCGGAAGTGTACCTCTTGGCGGCCTTGCTCAGTGCCACGGCAGAGAAGGACCCTGCGTTCGCCTGGCAGTTGAACATGGAGAGCCTGTTCATCGTGTTGGAACTGGCGCGTGAAGGGAAATTGAAGAAGGTGTACTGGCCCAGTAGCATTGCGGTATTCGGCCCCACCACCCCCAAGGATGCCACACCCCAACACACCATCGCAGAGCCCGGTACGGTATATGGTATCAGTAAGCAGGCCGGTGAACAATGGTGCGCATACTATCATAAGCGCTATGGTGTTGATGTGCGCAGCATCCGCTATCCGGGCCTTATCGGTTGGAAGAGCGCACCTGGCGGAGGAACAACGGATTATGCCGTGCACATCTTCCACGAAGCCCTGAAGCATGGGAAATACACCTGCTTCCTGGGGCCGGACACCGCCCTACCCATGATGTACATGCCTGATGCCATTCGGGCCACGATCGACCTGATGGAGGCCCCTGCCGAGAAAGTGAAATTGCGAACGGGGTATAATCTCTCCGGTATCAGCTTCGATCCGAAGGGGATCGCTGCGGAAGTGAAGCGCCACATTCCCGGGTTCGTCATCGATTATGCCCCGGACAGCCGGCAGTCCATTGCCGATAGTTGGCCACGTAGTATCGACGACAGTGCCGCCCGTGACCACTGGGGTTGGTCACCGAAGTACGACCTGAAAGGGATGGTTGATGATATGATGGTCAATTTGATGCCACTGTTGAAGTCGTGATCACGGAAAGGGGTGGGTTGGAACCTTGCGAACGTTCTGTTCGTATGCGCACGCGTTCGAGCGACAATGATCTGGACATGGAACGCTTTTCAAGGACCTTTCCTTTCTTTCTTGTAGCCCTGCATTTCCTGCTCGTGCCTTGCACCTATGCACAAGCCGGGGTGGTGCAGGACACGTTGAACCAAGTGGATGCGACGGGACGCAAACAAGGGTACTGGAAGGTTCTTGCTCCAGTCGCGGACAAGCCGGGGTTCGACAACGGTCAGGTCATCGAGGAAGGACGGTATGCGAACAGTAAGCGCGTCGGTGTATGGCGTCGATACTGGCCCAATGGCAATGTGATGAGCGAGATCACCTACCAATTCGGTAGACCGCGTGGTGAATACAGGACGTACTACCCGAACGGGAGAGTGGAGGAGGACGGGACCTGGGACCTCGACCGCAACACAGGCAAGTTCCAACGCTGGCACCCCAACGGAAAGCTGGCCCAGGATTTCGTCTTCACTGAACACGGTGTGCGTGATGGGGAACAGAAGTACTACCATGAGAACGGACAACTCGCAGTGCAAGTGCGAGTGGAGGAAGGTCGCGAAGATGGGACCTTGAAGCGCTACACCGAACAGGGGCAATTGCAGCAGGTCGCACAATTCAACAACGGTGTGATCGATGCGGCCAATAGCAAGTACATCAAGCCCGTCCCGAAGGCCGATGATGTGAAGGTGGACACCAAGGCCCCGGTCGCCCCGGCCGTGAGTGCTTCGGAAAGCACGAACGCGATCACCTTCCGGGAGAATGGGCACAATACCCTGTACGACCGCCAATTGCGGATCTCCCAGCAGGGCGAGTTCAGGAACGGCCGCTTGCATGACGGAAAGCGGTATACATACGACAACAACGGCATCCTGACGCGCATCCAGGTGTACAAGGGTGGCCGATATGCCGGAGATGCGGTGATCACTGACGAGGATCTACGGTAACGCATTCGACCCCGCCTTTCACTGCCGGTCTCCGCTCCTATTGTCCTACCTTGGCGCTATCCGTTGGACTGAGCGCAATGGCCGCTGTTCCCCTGCGGAGCACTGTTCACGGGCCAAGAGGAACGACCATGGAAGAATTGGAGGAACGGATCGCACAAGTCGTTGAATTCCTGCGGAACAACTTGCGCCGAGTGATACTGGTGGGCCTGGTGCTTCTCACGCTTCTAACAGCAGTGAAGACCATCGGACCGGAAGAGGAAGGGGTGGTGCTGCATTTGGGAAGATTCAACCGCACCCTGGAGCCAGGGCTCAATTTCATCCTGCCTTTCGGTATCGAGACCATGTACAAGATCCCCGTGCAGCGTCAACTGAAGCATGAATTCGGATTTCGTACCGAATCCGCAGGCGTAAGGACCGAGTACGGCGAAGGATATTATGGCGACGAAAGCAGCATGCTTACCGGCGACCTGAACCTGGCCGACGTGGAGTGGGTCGTTCAATACCGGATCGTGGACAGCTATCAATACCTCTTCCGGGTGCGAAATGCCGAGAAGACCCTGCGCGACATGAGCGAGGCGGCCATGCGCAAAGTTGTGGGGGACCGTACCGTGAACGAAGTGCTGACGGTGGGCCGACAAGAGGCGGCAAGCCGGGTGGAAGTGCTCCTGCAGGAAATGTGCGACGAGTACCAGAACGGGATCCGCATCGATCAGGTGGTGTTGCAGGACGTGAACCCACCTGAGCCGGTGAAGCCTTCCTTCAACGCGGTCAACCAGTCGCAGCAGGAGCGCAATACGCTCATCAACAAAGCGGAAAGCGAGTACAACCGTGTGATACCGAGGGCACGGGGCGAAGCGGCCGAAGCGATCCAATTGGCCGAGGCTTACGCGCTTACACGGGTGAACGGTGCCACCGGTGAAGCGGCTCGGTTCGTTTCGGTCTACGAAGAGTTCATCAAATCCCCGGAGGTCACCAAGAAACGCCTCTACCTGGAAACGCTGGAGCGTATCATGCCGAAGGCCGGCACCAAGATCATCGTGGATGAGAAGGGGAACAATGTGCTCCCCCTGCTCAACATCGGATCCCTTCAAGCCAAGTGATCATGGGTATTCGCAACATCCTTCTCATCGCAGTGGCCATCGTTGTTGTCGGTGCCTCGTTCAGCGGTGTTTTCGTTCTGGACGAAACACAGCAGGCCATCGTTACACAGTTCGGCAGACCCGTCGGTGAACCACGCACCGAACCCGGTATGAACTTCAAGGTGCCTTTCATCCAAAGGGTGCAGTACTTCGATAAGCGTTTCTTGGAATGGGATGGTGATGTGAACCAGGTGCCCACGAAGGACAAGACCTTCATTCTGGTGGATTGCTATGCCCGTTGGGAGATCACCGATCCCTTGCAGTTCTTCATCCGACTGCGGGATGAGCGTTCGGGGCAAAGCCGGTTGGACGATATCCTCGACGGGGAGACCCGAAATGCGGTGGCCGGCCACGATCTCCTGGAACTCGTGCGCAGCAGCGACCGTACGCCGGAGATCGTGGAGGAGTACATGCAGGAGGTGGAAATGTTGCAGAACATCCAGGTGGGACGGAGCAGGATCGAGGACCAAGTGCTGAAACGCGCCAATGAACGGACCACTGACCTGGGTATCCGGATCCTGGATTTCAGATTCAAGCGGATGAACTACGCGGAGGAGGTGCGCGACCGGGTCTATGAGCGTATGATCAGCGAACGCAACCGCATCGCCGATCAGTTCCGCAGCGAAGGGCAAGGTGAGGCTCGGAAGATCGAAGGTGACAAGGAACGCGATCTGGCCAAGATCAGATCGGAGGCCATCATGGAAGCGGAACGGATCCGGGGTCGCGCGGACAGCAGCGCTACCGCGATCTACGCGCGAGCCTACAACCGCACGTCGGCTGCCCGTGAGCTATACGGATTCCTGAAAAGCATGGAGGTCCTGGAAAAGTCCGTCGATGGCCAAAGCAGTGTCATCCTTTCCACGGAAAGCGATCTGTACCGCTATCTGAAGAAGATGAACTGATCAGGGTCCTGCCCAAGGCGTGGGCCACCCTGCTAACTTCGCGGCTCCCGGAACGATCGGGGATGCACGAAGCACCATGTCAGACCTGCGCAAAGGCCCTTTCCACCTTACCAACACGCTTACTCGCAAGAAGGAGGAGTTCATACCGCTTCGGCCGCCTCATGTGGGCCTTTATGTCTGTGGACCAACGGTGTACAGCGATGTCCATCTGGGGAATGTACGGACCTTCACATCCTTCGATGTACTGTACCGATGGCTCATGCACATCGGATACACCGTCCGCTATGTTCGCAACATCACCGATGTGGGGCACCTATTGGGCGATGCCGCCGACGGGGAGGACAGGATCTCGAAAGGGGCCCGTGCAGAGCAATTGGAACCCATGGAGGTGGTCCAGAAGTACACCAACGGGTTCCATGCCGTGATGCGATTGTTCAACAACCTGGACCCCAGTATCGAACCGACCGCAACGGGCCACCTGCTTGAGCAGGTGGAAATGGTCCAGCGGATCCTGAAGAGCGGATTCGCGTATGAGTCCAATGGATCCGTGTACTTCGATGTCCCGAAATATGCCGAGAAGCATGGCTATGGCGGCCTTAGCGGAAGGAAGATCGACGAGTTGTTGGCGAACACCCGTGGGACCGAGGGTCAGGAGGAGAAACGGAACGCATTGGATTTCGCCATCTGGAAGAATGCCGGACCCGAACATCTGATGAAGTGGAACAGCCCTTGGGGTGTTGGTTTTCCGGGATGGCATTTGGAATGCAGTGTCATGAGCACCAAATACCTGGGAAGCACCTTTGATATCCACGGTGGGGGGATGGACCTGAAGTTCCCGCATCACGAGTGCGAGATCGCCCAGAGTGTCGCAGCGGACGGGCAGGTTCCCGTGCGGTATTGGATGCACACGAACATGCTCACGGTCAATGGCCGTAAGATGAGCAAGAGCGAGGGTAATGGCTTCACTCCGGAAGAACTCCTGTCGGGTGATCACAAACTCTTGGAGAAAGGCTACAGCCCTATGACAGTGCGTTTCTTCATGCTCCAATGCCATTACGCCAGCACCTTGGATTTCAGCAATGCCGCCATGCAGGCTGCGGAAAAAGGTTTGGCGCGATTGATGGCGGCAATGGAGTTGCTTCCTGGTCTAAAGGCTTCCGAGACCAGCGATGCTGATATCGAAGCATTGGGATCACGTTGCTATGCTGCCATGAACGATGACCTGAACACGCCGGTGATGATCGCCGAATTGTTCGAGGGAGTGCGTATCATCAATTCCGTGAACGACGGAAAAATGAGTTTGGATGCAGCACGCATCTCGAAGCTGAAGGACCTCTTCGATACGATGGTCTTCGATGTGCTTGGACTTCGCAAGGAAAAGGAGAGCGATGGGAATGACTCAGTTCTTGATGGGCTTGTGCAGGAGTTCATCAGCATGCGTGCTGAGGCCAAGGCGAGGAAGGATTTTGCGGCCAGCGATGCCGTTCGTGATAAACTCCTCAAGCTTGGTATCGTATTGAAGGACACGAAAGACGGTACCACATGGGAACGTGGGTGATCAAGTCCATTGGGAAGGGCAGCAAGGACTGGCGCCTTGCCATGATCACCGCCCTGTTGTTCGTCGCATGTGGATCGGATGATACGCCAGTGACGGAAGTCCCGGACGTGGTGCTTCCGGAATTGCCGGCCACTCCGCTCTTCGATGCCGATTCGGCCTATGCCTATATTGCGGAGCAGGTCGCTTTCGGCCCTCGTGTACCCGGTACGGAGGCACATCGACAATGTGGTGATCGCTTGGTGGAACGACTGAAGCGAAGCGGTGCTGAGGTGATCGAACAGACCGGAACCGTGGTCAGCTTCAACAAGGAGCGACTGCCGTTGCGGAACATCATCGCTCAGTTCCATCCGGAACGAACAGAGCGAGTGTTGCTTTTCGCGCACTGGGATACCCGTCCTTTCGCGGACAAGGACGAGGAACGTACCAATGAACCGATCGACGGCGCGAACGACGGTGGGAGCGGAGTGGGGGTGCTTCTGGAGATCGCACGGCACCTTGCAGCTAAAAAGCATGGTCCGGGCGTGGATATCCTCTTGACCGATGTGGAGGACCACGGTCAGCCGAGCGGTGCCATGGCCTTCGACGAGAACAGCATCGACACGTGGTGCCTAGGATCGCGCTACTTCGTGAAGAACCCCCATGTCCCGAACTATACGGCGCGCTTCGGGATCCTCTTGGACATGGTGGGTGCTCGCGATGCCAAGTTCTATCAGGAGGCCTTGAGCATGCAGTTCGCACCCGCCGTTGTGCGCAAGGTGTGGAAGACCGCTTCCGCGATCGGCCATGGTGATCGCTTCGTGCAGGAAACGAAATACTTCGTGGGCATTGATGACCACGTTCCGGTCAACACCGTGCTCCGTATCCCGAGCATCGATATCATCCAATACGACCCGGCCACACAGGCATTCGGCCCATACTGGCACACACACGATGATAACATGGACGTGATCGACCCCGCGACGTTGAAGGCGGTCGGACAGACCGTGTTGGAAGTGGTGTGGAAGGAGCGGTAGTGCCGCGGTCGACCCTTGGAATGCAGCAGGCCCGGTTGTGATACACCGGGCCTGCTGCTTTTCGTTCCGATCAACGGAGGCTGAAGGAGCTCTGGAACACTTCACCGTCCTGCTGGACGCGAAGCAGGTACATGCCGCTTGCCAAGCCGGAAACATCCGCCGTGTTCAAGACCTCGACCGGCTGCATCACGCACTTACCCGTCATATCGAACACGGACAACAAGCGGACCCCGGTGCGGGTAGGCAATTCGAAGAACAACTGGCCCTCGGTCGGGTTCGGATAGACGCGCAGGTCATTCCGATCGGACCCTTCCATGACCGCAGTGCTCAATTCCTCGGTCACGTTCACCGTGGTGTTCACGGGAACATCATTCATCACGGTCACGATGCCGGATGGCCATTGGATACGTAGCTCCTCGATCACCTGATCCGTCCCGAGCCCGAAATGCGTGGTGAGGCTGCTCATGGTGCTGAACGCATCGCCGCTCTTCACATCACGGATCTGTGAGCCGAGGGCGCTGGTGACGATCACGCGGGCACCGATGCCATTCGTGTTGGAGATCGTTCCGATCGTGTTCACCTTCAACCAATTGTGATCATTGCCACCATTGATCATGGGTGAATTCCATGCCATCACGTCCAGGAACCCGTCGTTGTTCAGATCCCCGATCGCACCGGACCCCGGGTAGCTGGGGCCTTGCGCAAAGAACATGGCGCCGTTCCCGTACATGATCGCACCGCCGCCCAGAATGTCCAAGAATCCGTCGTTGTTGAAGTCGTGTGTGGTCCACTCGATGCTCTGGCCAGTGAAGGTGTCGAATCCGGAACCGGGTGTCACGTTGGTGAACGTGCCATCGCCGTTGTTGCTGATGAGCTTGTTGTACCCGCTGGAGCTGCCGCCCACCATCACGTCCATGTCGCCATCGTTGTCGAAGTCGCCCCAAGCGCTGCTCCAGCTTTGGTGGTTGTCCGCAAAGCCGAGGGCAGGTGCCATATTCGTGAACGTGCCGTCACCATTGTTCCGCATCAGCAGGTCCACCGGGTCGCAACCACATTTGGCCACGAAGCAATCCATCAATCCATCATTGTCGTAATCGATCCAAACCGATCCGTAGTTCCCGCAGGTGGTCCCGAAGCCCCCTTGCCCGAAGGTGAGGTTTCCCGCTCCATCGTTCATGAAGGAAACGTTCGCATCCACATCGTGGCACACAAAGGCGTCAAGGTTGCCATCGTTGTTGATGTCCACCATGTTCGTGCGTTGACTGAAGATGTATTGTGCGAACGAGACCTCGGTGAAGGCCGTACCCCCTTCGTTCGCCATCATGAAGGTCGCTCCCTGCCCACCTCCATAAAGAAGGTCATTGTAACCGTTGCCATCGATATCCCCTGCGGCGATGCTCCACGACGGTGTGTGATCCGCCGGGGTGGTCGGTATGTTCGTGGTAATGAACCCGCCGCCTTCCTGTTGATGGGCGATGCGGATATTCGTGCTGCTTGCGGATACCACATCGTCGAGGTGATCGCCGTTCATGTCCACGACGCAGTCGCCACCTTGAAGCCCTGGGATGCTCGTGCTGGTGAAGACGACCAGACCTTCAGGGACCACGATGGGAGCCAATTCCGTTAGGCGGAAGTTGAAGCCGGCGGATGACCACTTGTTATCGAACGCGATCCGGTACGTTTCGCCACCTTCCACATCAAAGTTCGCGGTGGATGTCAGGCCACTACCGCTATCGTCATCGCCAACCACGCAAACCAAAGCGCCGCAGTTACCGCGGAACACATGGAAGCGGGTGTCGCCGCTGCCGGGCAGATCGGTGGTGAGCACAACGGAAGTGTCTTGCACCGGAGTGTAGCTGTACCATTCCGCGTTGCTCGCGTTACCGGTTTGTATGCACAGCGGGGATGGAGCTTCCGGTCCATCGATACCCGGGACATTGTACGTTCCAGGCGTGATCACTTGTGCGGTATTGCAACTGTTCTGCGCGGTCGACTGTGAAACAAGTACGATCAGCGTTGTGGCTAGTATGGCGGTCCTCATGTGTGTTCGGTCAATTGGTGGGCTGGGTGGTGTCGGTGATCAGCGCTTCGAGAACTTCTGGTGGTGAACATGGCCGCCCTGCACCAGCTCCAACACATAGATGCCGGTCGTCAGGTCCTGGATGTCCACCCGATTGTTCATCAGCATCGGCTCCAGAACGCGCTTGCCGGCCATGTCATAAACTGCGACCTGGCGATCGTTCGAATTCGGCATTTCGAAGTACAACACATCATCGGCAGGGTTCGGGAATACACGGAATTCGTCCCTCGACGAGGTAGCTTGCACGTCGGTGTTCACCCCTTCCACCACCTCGATCATGGCGTTCACGGGAACATCGTTCAGCACGTTGATGATGCCCGAGGGCCAGAGGACCCGAAGCTCATCGATGACCGCGTCACTACCCACGCCGAAGTGCGTGATCATGCTGCTCATGTAGCGGAACCCGTCCCCGCTCTTCACGTCGCGGATCTGCGTGCCCAGCGCGCTGGTGATCTCCACACGGGCACCAATGCCATTGCGGTTGGAGACCGTTCCGATGGTGTTGATCTTGATCCAGTTGTTCGGGTTGCCATTGTTCATTCGGATGCTGGAGCTCCCGAGGATATCCAGGAATCCGTCATTGTTCAGGTCCCCGATAGCTTGGTTGCCGGTGTTCAGCCCGTAGCTGAATGTGAGATCACCTGTGCCGAAATACAAGGCTCCTCCACCAAGAATGTCCAATCGGCCATCGTTGTCGAAGTCATGCGTGGTCCACTCCGTGCTTGTCCCTTCGAACGCCTCGAGACCGGAGCCTGCGGTAACATCGGTGAAGATTCCGCCATCGTTGCGCATCAGCCGGTGCCCGCCGAAGCTCAAGGAACTTGCACCGACAAGCACATCCAGATCGCCATCACGGTCGTAGTCGCCCCAGGCAGAGGACCAGCTCTGGTGGTAACCGGCATCCAGGCCGATCGAAGCAGCCACCTCCGTGAACGTGCCGTCACCATTGTTCCGGTGCATCTCGTCGATAGCGGCCACGTTCTCACCACCACGGCACTTGGCAATGAACAGGTCCATGTCGCGGTCGTTGTCGTAATCGATCCAGATGGAACCGTAATTGCCCCCCGTGGGCACGTCCCCAAGACCACCTTGCTGATAGATCAGATTGCCTGAACCGTCGTTCATGTAATACACATTGGGGTCCACGTCATGGCATACAAAGGCGTCCAAATGACCGTCGTTATTGATGTCGATCATGTTCGAGCGCTGGCTGAACACGTACTGCGGTCCTGAGACCTCGATGAATCCATCCCCTGTACCGTTCGCCATCATGAAAGTGACCCCCTGTCCACCACCGTACAACAGGTCATTGTGCCCGTTGCCGTCGAGATCCCCGGCACACAAGCTCCAACTCGGTTCGAAATCGGCTTCCGTGGTGAAGTAGGTGACCACATCGAACCCGCCGCCCTCTTGCTGATAATGGATGATGACCCGGGTGCTGTCCACCGTAACGACATCGTCCAAACCATCGTTGTTCATGTCCACGGCCGCCAATACGCGGCCTTCCGTGGAGATCGGCGAATTCGTGAACCCTGGTGGAAGGAAGAACTCATCCCCCTCGATCAGCTCGAAGGTGAACCCTCCCTCGTTCCAACGGTCATCGAAGACAATGGTATAGGTGACACCAGCGGTAACGTTCATTCGCTCGATCGAGAGGTAGCCATTGCCGATGTCCCCGCCATCATCATCCCCACCAACACATACGAGTGAACCGCACGTGCCGGTGTACACATGGAAACGGGTGTCCCCGCCGGAGTTCACTTCAAGATCGGTCGTTATCGTCAGACCCAGATCGCTGGCTGGAGTGTACGTGTACCACTCGCCGTAATCCACATTCGTCATGTTCCCGAAACAGTCCGGGGAAGGGGTCTCAGGTCCATTCAATGCATCCACCACATGGCTGCCGGCGCCAATGGCCAAGGCCGTGTTGCACGAATTCTGTGCTTGGGCCTGGGAGGCGAAAAGTGCGAATGCGAACAGTGCGGAAAGTTGCTTCATGTGAAGGGTTTTACAGGTTGTATCGGAGCAAATGGTCGAGCGATCCATTGCGGCCAGGACAGGTCAACGCCGCATGGCTGGTGCATTGCGGGAAAGTCGAAGCCACGGCCAGGAGCATCTTCTCGGTTCCAACGAAGGTAGCCAAGTGTGTCAGTATCAGTGCCATCGTGTCCCTGCACAAGCATCGGATCCGCTTGGGATCCTAGTGACCGCCAACTGCGGGAAAAGGTTGCCTGTGCTGGTGATACACGTGGATCCCTTTCCTAGCGTTGGGTGGGACGGTGCAAATGTGGTCCGTTAACTTGGCACCACGTTGTGAAGGTGACGGCTACTCGGTGCGAGCGGGTCACGGTTGGTCACAACGGCCCAAACGATGCCCACCGATACGTCCTCCACCACGGCCATGCCCACTTCGGGCGCTGAAGACAAGCGCTTGTTCCTCCTTGATGCCTTCGCGCTGATCTACCGCGCTTATTTCAGCTTCATTCGAGCACCCCGGGTGAACAGCAACGGCCTGAACACCAGCGCGGCTTTCGGTTTCACCTTGACCTTACTGGACCTGATCAAACGAGAGAATCCCACCCACATCGCGGTGGTGTTCGACACGGCTGCGCCCACCGAGCGGCACGAGACCCTTCTGGAGTACAAGGCGAACCGGGAGGAGATGCCTGATGATATCCGCAGCAATCTTCCTTACATCCGTCGGATCATCGAGGCCTTCAACATCCCCATCCTCGAATCGGACGGCTATGAGGCGGATGACGTGATCGGCACCTTGGCATGGAAAGCGGCCAAGGAGAGCTACACCACCTTCATGGTCACCCCGGACAAGGACTTCGGGCAGTTGGTCACGGACAAGGTGCTCATGTACAAACCCGGCCGGGGAGGCGCGCCGCCTGAAGTGCTCGGCCCCAAGGAGATCTGCGATCGTTGGGACTTGGAAAGCACGGACCAAGTGAAGGACATTCTGGGCCTGATGGGCGATGCGGTGGACAACATCCCGGGCATTCCCGGTATCGGGGAGAAGACCGCCATGAAGCTCGTGAAACAGTTCGGGAGTCTCGAAGGGGTGATCGAGAATGTGGAGCAGCTGAAGGGAAAACAGAAGGAGAATGTGATCGCCTTCGCGGAACAAGGTCGGATGAGCAAAATGTTGGCCACGATCCTCGTTGATGCTCCCGTGGAACTGGACCATACCGCCTTGCACTTGGACCCACCCGATCATGCCAAGATCCTCGAAGTGTTCAGTGAACTGGAATTCCGCAATCTGACGAACCGGGTGCTGGGTGGTGATCCGGAACCCGTTGCCAGCAATGGAAAGAGCGCGCGCAAGGCCGCTTTCGCGAACCCGGCCCAGGTCGATCTGTTCGGGACCTCGGTGGATGGCGAGGGGAACGTGGAACTGACCGAGATGCGCACCATCGGTACGGTGGAGCACGACTATACGTTGGTGGGATCCGATGAAGCGTGTGCGGACCTATTGGAGGCCTTGAGGTCACGGGAACGATTCTGCTTCGATACCGAGACCACCGGCACCGACGCGCGCACGGCGGAACTCGTGGGCCTTGCCTTCTCGTGGAAAGCGAATGAAGGCTATTTCGTCCCCGTTCCGGCGGACAAGGGCGAAGCGCAGCGGATCATGGACCTGTTCAAGCCTGTACTGGAAGATCCAGCGATCGGCAAGGTGGCGCAGAATGCCAAATACGACCTGGTGGTGTTGCGCAACCATGGGGTGGAAGTGCAGGGAACCTTGTTCGATACCATGATCGCGCACTACCTGCTGCGCCCCGACCTGCGGCACGGTATGGATTTCCTTGCGGAAACGGAGCTGAACTACCGTCCGGTCAGCATCGAAACGCTGATCGGCCCCAAGGGGAAGAACCAGAAGAGCATGCGCGATGTGCCCGTTGAACTGGTGAAGGAGTATGCCGCTGAGGATGCCGACGTCACATGGCAGTTGCACGAGCGTTTTGAGCCGCGCTTGGCCGATGAGGAAGTGACCGATCTATTCACGAATGTGGAAATGCCCTTGGTACGGGTGCTCGCCGACATGGAGTCCGAAGGGGTCCGGATCGATACCGATGCCTTGCGCGCATTCGGTCAGGAACTCGGTGCCGATCTCTTGCGCTTGCAGGAGGAGATCCATGCCGCTTGTGGGGTCGATTTCAATATCGATAGCCCGAAACAACTCGGCGACGTGCTGTTCGAGACCCTGAAACTCGGCGGTGATAAGCCCAAGAAGACACGTACGGGCCAATACCAGACCAGCGAGGATATCCTGCAGGCCATGAGCGGTGAGCATCCGGTGATACCGATGATCCTGGACTACCGAAGCCTGAGGAAGCTGAAAGGGACCTATGTGGATACCCTTCCAGCGGCTGTTGACCCACGTACCGGCAGGGTCCATACCAACTACCTCCAAGCCGTGGCGGCCACGGGTCGGTTGGCAAGCAATGAACCGAACCTGCAGAACATCCCGATCCGTACGGCCAAGGGACGCGAGATCAGAAAGGCATTCGTGCCACGCGATGCGGAGCACCAACTGCTGAGCGCCGATTACAGCCAGATCGAGCTCCGCATCATCGCACACATGAGCGGCGATGCCAACATGCTGGAAGCTTTCCGGAACGGACTGGACATCCACGCGGCCACGGCAGCGAAGGTCTTCGGGGTGGGGATCGGCGAGGTTTCCCGGGACCAGCGCAGCAAGGCCAAGGCCGTGAACTTCGGTATCGCATACGGTCAAGGGGCGTTCGGCTTGGCTCAGAACCTCGGTATCCCAAGGTCCGAGGCGAAGTCCATCATCGATGATTATTTCGCTCAGTTCCCCGGTGTCCGTGGATACATGGATGAGATGATCGCTTATTGCCGGTCGAATGGCTACGTCAGGACGCTAATGGGCAGGCGGCGTTACCTGCCCGATATCACCAGCGGCAACAACACCGTTCGCGCCCAGGCGGAACGCATTGCGATCAATGCACCCATGCAAGGTTCCGCAGCGGACATCATCAAGGTGGCGATGGTGCGTATACATGACAGGATCAAGAAGGATGGTATGCGCAGCCGCCTGTTGCTGCAAGTGCATGACGAACTCGTTTTCGATGCGCACAACGATGAAGCACAGGTGCTCAAGGCGATGGTGAAGGAGACCATGGAAGGTGCGATGTCCCTTGATGTACCGCTTGTTGTTGACATCTCCTTGGGGAAAAACTGGCTGGAAGCGCACTGATGCGACCTCCATGCCAAGTGACCTTTATGCCCGACTCTCCTACAACCCCGAAGATCGACATGCGTATGAGCAAATGGCCGTTATTCCTCGCCCTTGCTGCGGCACTTGCGGCATGTGGTGGCGAGCCGCCCCCGCAGGACAGTTTGAACGTGGATGACGGCTTGGACAGCGCCACACTGGCCGAACGGATGCAGAAGACGAAGAACATCTTCTACAACATCCCATCGCCAATGGAGACCGCTGCGTTGTTGAAGAAGGCGGGCGCGGAGTACAACAGCAAGATCCTCAACGACGTGAAGAACGTCGACAAGTACACCGCTGCGAGCCAGCAGGCCTTGAACCTCGGTGTGTACGGTGCTGACCTGAGCTATGCCAGCGTGTTCAACCACACGCAAGAGAGCATGTTCTACACCTCCTGCTCCCGGAAACTGGCCGATCGCCTTGGCGTCATCAGTGCGTTCAACGACAGCACCATGGAACTGATGCAGTCCAAGATGAACGACCGTGATGCCTTGTTGGACATCATCAGCGAAACTTATTGGAACGTGGACGGCCACCTCAAGGAGGACGGTCGCGACAACATCAGCGCGCTGATGATCGCTGGTGGCTGGGTCGAAGGCTTGTACATCGCGACCCAAGTGGCCACCACCAGCGACAGTCCAGAGCTTCGCCAACGGATCGCGGAGCAGAAGTATTCCTTGGACGATCTCGTTGCCTTGATCTCCTCGTACGAGGTCAAGGATGCTCGTCTGGACGGCGTGAAAGCGGACCTCATGGGCCTGCAAGCCTTGTTCGCCGAGGTCAGTCTCGGAGCACCGGGCAACGAGACCACCGAAGAGAACGGTATCACCGTGATCGGTGGAGGTGGGGCCGATGCGTCCCTGACCGACGCCCAGCTGTCGGCGATCCAGGAAAAGACCTCAGCCATCCGAAATTCCTACATCAATTGATCGCCGCCATGCTGAATGCCCGACCCGTTCTTGTGAAGACCATCCTGGCAGGTGCGTTCTTGATGTTCGCAGGTGCCGCCAATGCGCAGTGCCGCAGTTTCGCCAAGAACAAATGCGTGCCCGAACTGGCGCCGTTCAAGTTCAACGAATCGTTCAACGCAGCGCAATTGGCCCCCGGTGAAGAAGCGGAAGTGAAACTCACGTTCTACAGCGGACAGGAGTACCGTGTGAAGGTGTGTACGCACCCGATCCTGGGCGAGGTGAATTGGAAACTGGTCGATGAGAACAACAAGATAGTGTTCGAGAGCCTCGCGGACAATCCGAAGCCGCACTTCGACCTGAAGGCTGCAAGCACGGTACCCATGAAGGTCGTGGTGTGGGTGCCCACGCGGGATACCGGGGACATGGTGCACGTGGGTTGCGTGGCCATCCTCATGGGCTTCAAGGAATAACCCCGTAAGCATTTGGCACAAGTAAGCTCCCGGAGGATCCCCAGGAGCTTACTTGTTCTTAGGGGTAGGCCTAACGCAGCTCGACCCGGCTCTTCCGCTCCAGGTCCGTGAAGCGCTGGAATTGGACCACATGGAAATCACCGCTGCCCGCCTCCGCTTCGACCGCGAAGGCCGTACGACCCATCTCAAGTCCATCCTTATCAAAGGCCACCGCAACGATCGTGTCCCGGTATGCCCGTGACGCCGAGAGGTAGAGGATCACCTTGTTCTCCCGACCATCCAGACCGGTCTCCGAGCTCACTTTTCCCAAGGCCAAGCCCTGTTCCAACAGCTCGTTCGAGAGTGAAACGTCCAATGACCAGGTGCGCTCCACTCCGGTGGTCACGCCTTCGATGACCTCCGTGGCCGCGCTGCCCGCCAGCTCGCCGCCTTTGTTCAGCGCCGACTTCGTCTTGTGCTCGGCCCAATCACACGCCGATAGCACCGTGCAGAGGACAAGGACCAGGAGCGGCTTTATCATTCCACCACGAAACGCACCGCCTCGCTACGGCCTTCTTGCACCATCCGTATGAAGTAGAGTCCTGATGGGAGGCCGCTCACCGGAATGTCCAAGCGGCGCACACCATGTGGTAGCTCACCTTGATGCAGGCCGACCATCGTTCGGCCAAGGACATCCACGAGGTCCACACTGACCTTACCACCGGTCTTCACGTTCAAGACCGCTTGCGCGTTGTCCTTCGCAGGGTTCGGCATCACGATAAGTGCAGGACCTTCACCGCTCAACACCTCCTGCAGGCCAACGGTCATTCCGTTGATGTTCACATCATCGATGTATAGGTTGTTGCCCCCATCGCTGATGAATTCGAACTGCACCCGGAAGTTGGATACGTGGTACGAAGAACTGATCGTCGTGACCTCGGCATAGCCCCACTCGTCAGGACCGTTCGGAACGAAATTCGTGGAGACGTTCCCTCCAGTGGTCAGGTCGTTGCTGGCACGCATCTGTTTGCGCAAGCTCCAGGTCTCGCCGCAGGTGTTGCTCACGGAGATCCGCAGCAGATCATCATTGGAAGAGGAGCGCCGTGCGAAGGCATAACGGAAGGAAAGCACCACGTCCTCAGCCTCCCGAAGGTCCACGGTCGGGGTGATCAGGATGTCCGTCTTGCCGATCATGGTCGTGTTGTTCTGCAAGCGTGTGCTCGCCGATCCCGTGTAGGCGGCTGCATTGGTGATCTGGAAGCCATTGTCGGCGTTCGGGTTCAATGCCACCCACCCTAGCTCGGGAAGCGTAGCGGCCGTTTCGAAACCTTCGACCAGCTCCACCACGGCTCCCGGGTCGCTGGATACGGTGACCAGATCGTTCGCAGTGGTGCTCAGGGAGCTGTTCCCATCCGTAACGGTCAGGGTGGCTGGGTAAATGCCTGCGTCGGCGTAGGTCACCACAGGGTTCGAAGCGGTGGAAGTGGAAGGTGTACCGCCAGGGAAGGACCACGTCCTGCCTGTTACATTGTTGTAGCTCAGGTCGGTATAGGTGACCGTAGCACCTTCACAAATGACCGTGCTCGTGGTCTCGAAACGTGCGGCACAGAGCGTGGCGTTCCCGTTCGTTCCGGTGTTGATCAGGTTCGTGGTCTGCCAGAGTTGGTTCCGTTGGGCGGTGGCCGAGTTCAACGAAGCGATCATGCGTGTGGCCTGCCCGTTGGTGAACATCTTCGAGCAATAGGAATAGTCCATGTAGTTCTCCACATTGTCCAAGCTGCCGCATGTTGTGCCACTAAGGTTGCAAGAGGTCCAACCGATGGTGTTGGGCGTATCGGTCACGCCATCGTCCTGGTTGCAGTTGCTGGAGACCGCAGGTGTATTGCCATCGCCCCAAGTGTGCGGCAGATTGATCCAGTGGCCCACTTCATGCGTTAGGGCGCGGGAACGGCCAGGGCTGCTCGTGCCGATCGATCCGGTGTAGGTGTGCTGCAGCACGATCCCATCCTCCAAGGGGTACCATTGTGCCGTTCCTGGACGGAAGGTGTAGCCCGCCGATCCGTTCGCCGATGCGGCCACCCATACGTTCAAATACCTGTTGCGGGGCCACACGATCAGGGCTTTCATATCCTCATCACCAGCATTGGTGAGTGCGGAAACAGTACGTGTGATGCCGTTGGTGCAATTCCCTTGTGGGTCCTTGCCGGCCAAGCGGAACTCGATGCCCACATCGGCCACGCGATCGAGGAACTCGGGACGCACGTTGTCCCAGTCCGGGTTCGATCTGTTGAAGTCGTCATTCAGTATCCGCACCGCGTCCAGGATCTGCTCATCGCCGATGTTCTCCGGTCCGTTGTTGTGGATGATGTGGAATACGATGGGTACGATGTATCCGCCGCCGCCACGTTCCCCGGTCTGCTCGAACTCGCGCGTGAAGGCCTCCAACTCCGCGTTGGCGGCGTCAATGCGTTCGGCAAGGGTAGGGTCGTTCTGTGCATCGGCACCCAGCCTCCACACTTCATCGTGCCCGCACTGGAACGGCACATCGGTTTGAGCGGCGAGGGAAAAGGCGGTGCTGAGCGCCGCGAACAACAAGAGGGTACGGTTCTTCATGGGCATTTGTATCGGCATCGTGGCCGGAAGGGGGGCCAAAATAGCCTAGGACCACCAAACCACAGGTCATCAGCCCCACCTTCCGTCACGTATCTTTTGACTTCCTAACGCTTGGAATGTCCGATCCGTTCACGAATCCTGACTGTGACAATCAACTCGGCAGGGAGGGCCCAGCGTCAGACGGATCACGGGAATGCACCCATGGATCATTGGAAAACAGGCCCATACGAGACCTTTCGGTCGATGGTACCCATCGGATGATGAGGTGTTGCCTGCACTTTATTGTGACGATCCCGTGACGCCGCCACCTCCTTACTCAGCGCCTCGGTCCACCACCATTCGGATGCTCGAGCGGCTTAACGAGGTGTTCACCACGACCAGGTATATGCCTGATGATAGACCTTCGATCGGCAAAGGGACCACTTGGCTTCCTGTTGCTCGACGTGCCGACCAGGACGGAACCACCATGCGGCCCATCGCATCGGTGATCATCAGTTGCATTTCAGTGGGCGCGTCCAAGGGCATACGGAGCTGAGCTTCGGTATTCGCGGGGTTGGGGCTTACCAAAAGGTCCAACGAATGCTCATCAGGCCCTTGTAACCCGAGCGGCAGCCCATTGATGTTGATGTCATCCAGGTACAGGTAGTTGCCGCCATCACTGATGAATTGGAACTTGAAGCGCATGTCGCTCACCTCGTATGGGGAGCTGATGTTGGTCACCTCTCCCTGCAACCATTCGTCGGCATCCGGCACGAAGTTGCCCTGCTGGTCGGGAGCTGTGGAAAGGCTTGTAATGCCACTGAGCTGCTTGCGCAGGCTCCAGGTCGCTCCGCAGGTGTTACTGATGTAGACCCGAAGCAGGTCATTGTTGGATGCCTGTCTGCGTGCAAAGGCATACTTGAAGAAGATCTCCACGTCCGTGATCCCGGATACATCTATCGGTCCGGAGATCAACTCATCGATACGCCCGCCGGAATTCGCGGTGTTGTTCAGCTTGGCGCTTTGCGAACCCGATGCTGCGGCCGAGGAAGTGAGCACGAAGCCGTTGCCACCATCGGCATCATACACGGTCCAATCCGGGGTGCTCAGCGATGTGGCGTTCTCGAACCCCTCCGAGTAGGGCACCGGGGCACCGGGGTTCGGTAATACTTCCACAGCTATGTTCTCCGTGGTGGTCAAGGTGGTCACGCCATCGCTCACGGTGAGCGTCACGGGGTATACGCCGGCTTGGGCATAGATCACGGTGGGGGCGATCTCCGTGCTCTCAAAGGGCTCACCACCCGGGAATTGCCAGCTGCGCTCGGACACTTGATTGATGCTGGCGTCCGTGAAGGAGACCACTTGTCCCACGCATACTTGCCGGTTCGCGGTGGTGAAGCGTGCCTCGCACAATACATCCGCTTCGTAAACACCGGTGATCTCCAGGTTCGATGCTTGCCAAAGTGAGCTGCGCTGCGCAACCGAACTGGTCAAGGCCGCGATCATCCGATCGGCTTGCCCATTGGTGAACATCTTGTCGCAGTACGAATACTCCATGTAGTTTTCCACGTTGTCGATCTCCGAACCACAGGTGCCTGAATTCAGCGCACAGCTCGTCCAACCCTTGGTAAGTGGTGTATCGTCCACGCCATCATCGATCTCGCAATTCTCCTCCAGGCCAGGGTTGTTGCTGTTGCCCCAGCAGTGCCGCAGGTTAAGCCAATGGCCGACCTCGTGGGAAAGCACGCGCGACCGACCAGCGTTGCTGGTGCCGATGCTGCCCACGTAGCCGGATTGCACCACGATACCATCGCGGCTCGGTTGGTTGTCCAGCACCGAAGGGTAGTTGGTATAACCGGCTGCACCATTCGCTGAACGTCCCACCCAGACGTTCATGTACCGGTCCCGTGGCCATTGGATCAGCTGTGTCATCGCGGTGTTCCCCTCATTGGTCAACGGCGATACGGTGCGTGTGATGCCGTTGGTGCAGTTGCCTTGGGGGTCGCGCTTGGCCAAGCGGAACTCGATCCCCACATCGGCCACTCGGTCAAGGAAGACCGGACGCACGGCGGTCCAATCCGGATTCTCCTTGTTGAAGTCCTGGTTCAGGATGCGGACGGCGTCCTGGATCTGCGCATCACTGATGTTCTCGGTGCCGTTCTGGTGGATCACATGGAACACCACCGGAATGGTATAGGTGCTACCCCGCTCCCGCACGAAGCTTTGTGTGTAAGCATCCAAGCGGGCTTGCGCCTCTTCCACCGACCGAAGGCCGTCCGGATCGTTGCGGAACATCTCCTCCAACATACCGGGGTCGTTGTTCTTGCACTTGAACTCCGCTTCCGGTTCTTGGGCCGTGGCGCTGTTGCTCAGTGCCAGAACGGATAGGAGAAGAAGGCTGCTGTTTCGCATGGAAGGGGCTTCGGAAAGGGTGCGCAAGGTACAGGGGTGAACAGTGGGACAGGCCGTTTTGTTCCGGCCAAAAGCAGCCCGCTCTTGTGATCCGAAGGTCAATACTCCCTACGGGTCGTAGCTCAGCGCAGGGCCTGCTCGAGGTCGGCGATCAGGTCCTCGATGTCCTCCAAGCCCACGCTCAGGCGGATCAGCGTATCGGCCATGCCGTTCTTCAACCGCTCTTCACGGGGGATGCTCGCGTGCGTCATGCTGGCCGGGTGTCCCAACAAGGACTCCACGCCGCCGAGCGATTCGGCCAAGGCGAAGAGCTTGGTGCTGCTGAGGAATCGCGTGGCATCAGCCATGTCGTCACCCTTCAAGGAAAAGCTCATCATGCCGCCGAAATCGCGCATCTGCCTGGCTGCGATCGCGTGGTTCGGGTGTGTCGCAAAGCCCGGCCAGTACACCTTGTCCACTTTCGGATGCTGGGCCAACCAGTTCGCGATCACCTTGCCGTTCTCGCTGTGGCGTTGCATGCGCAGGTGGAGGGTCTTCAAGCCGCGCAGCACCAGGAAACAATCCTGCGGACCGGGTACGGCACCGCAGCTGTTCTGGATAAAGGCCAAGCGCTCATGTAGTGCATCGTCCTTTACGATCAAGGCACCCATCACCACATCGCTGTGGCCGCCGAGGTATTTCGTAACGCTGTGCATCACGATGTCCGCGCCATGGTCCATCGGGTTCTGCAGGTACGGGCTGGCAAAGGTGTTGTCAACGCCCAGCAGACACTTGTGCTTCTTCGACAGGGCGGCCAATGCGGCGATGTCGATGATCTTCAACATAGGGTTGGTCGGCGTCTCGGCCCAGATCAACTTGGTCTTTGGGGTGATCGCCTCTTCCACGTTCTTCAGGTCCCCCATGTCCACGAAGCGGAAGGTGATGCCAAGGCCAGCGAACACCGCGGTGAAGATGCGGTATGTGCCCCCGTAGAGGTCGTTGGTGCTCACCACCTCATCACCGGGCCGTAGCATCTTGATCATGGCATCGATGCTGGCCATGCCACTGCTGAAGCACAGGCCGTGCTTGCCGTTCTCCAAGGCCGCCAGCGCATTCTGCAGGGCCGTGCGCGTGGGGTTGTGTGTGCGGCTGTACGCGTAGCCCTTGTGCTCGCCGGGAGCCGACTGGACATAGGTGCTGCTTTGGTAGATCGGGGTCATGATGGCCCCGGTGGCCGGGTCGGGTTCCACCCCGGCGTGGATCGCTTTGGTACCGAACTTCATGGTGGTTGAACCGCTTTGCTGCGCCACAGCGAAGGTATCGATGCGAATACGGGCCGCCCCTCAAGGCGTCTCCAGCTCCTTCAGCGAAGCCCTGCCGCGCGTGTTGCGCAGCCAACGTGGCAGCACGATGGTGCCGATGAAGAGGTAGATGTAGTAGCTCAGGATCCGCCAGATCACGGCCAGCGCTCCGATGTAGCCCACCGCCGGGAGCAGGTCCTGGAAGAAACCGCTGAAGGCCACCTCGGCAACGCCGCTGCTGCCGGGCGTGGGACTGATCAGGAGGATCACCCACATGATCAGCTGGCGCGCGTATAACAGCATGTGATCACCGACGTTGAAGAAAGCGGCCGCAATGAAGTTGATCACAAGGAAGCGTGAACCCCACGAGAGGCAGGTGGAGCCGAAGGCCTTTGCCCAGAAACGCTTCGGCTTGCCTTTCAGTTCCACTGAGGTGGTCGCGATGTCATCACCCACCTTGATCACGTTGGGGCGCAGGCGCTTCAGGAAGGGTAGCTTGAACACCTTGAGCAGCACGAACTTGAATGCCCTTGGCCGTACGAAGACCGAATAGGAGACGAAGAAGACCATGGCCAGGATGAAGCCATAGCCGATCCAGAAGATCGACTTGATCGGCATACCCCAGAACGCATGATCCAGCTGCGGGGGGAACAGTAGGTCCATGCCGACGAAGAGGAACACCAAGGGCACCATGATCACGTAGAACAGCTCGTCCATCAGGGCCGTTACCAATACGATCGCCGTGGCACGCCCGAGCGCCAAGCCTTCTCGGCCGATGATGAACATGGCGATGCCTGATCCACCCACGACGGATGGTGTCAATGCCGATGCGAATTCCCAAAGGAAGGTGACGTTGAAGCTCTGTTGCCAGCTCAAGTGCCCATCGGAAAGCACCCGCATGCGATAGATGTAGCCAAGGTCCCGCAGTGCCGTGGCCAACACCGCCATCATGATCCAGAAGGTGCTGGTCCAGGTCCAGTCGATGGTGCCCAGCACCTCCATGGTGGTCATTTTCCGGTAGCCTCCTGTTCCTGCTTCCACGGGAACGAATTCCGCTGCGTCGCTCAGGTCGGCCAGGCGGTTGTTGTTGCTGTCCACCCAGGCGTGATCGCCCTTGCCGTCCAAGGCCACCTCGAAACGCTCCTTGCTCAGGTCGCGGTATAGGAGCCATGCCGCTGCAAGCATGCCGATGAGCACCGGAATGAGCACACGCCGAAGCCGGAAGCGGGACTTGAAATCCTGTTCCTCTTCGGTGGTGGTCGCTGTGCTCTCCATCTACCTTCGCGCCCGCCGAACGGGACCGCGATAAAGGTATCCCTTCAGGCACACGCTGCGCATGCGTGCTCTTGCCCATATCGCCCTGTTCACCGTCAACTTCATCTACGGGGTGAACTATGTGGTGGCGAAGGGTCTTATGCCGGACGTGATCGGCCCCTCCGGTTTCATTCTGCTACGCGTGTTGGGTGCCGGTGCGCTGTTCTGGATCCTACGCGCCCTGCGTCCGGAGCGGACCTCCCTCTCCGACCTCGGTCGTTTGGCGCTCTGCGGCTTCTTCGGTGTCGCCCTGAACCAGCTCATGTTCTTCCATGGCCTTATGCGCACCACGCCGATCAACGCAAGCATCATCATGGTGGCCACGCCGATCCTCGTTCTCGCGTTGGCGGCCGTGCTGCTGAAGGAACGCGTTACCTATACCAAGATGCTCGGCGTGGCCCTCGGTGCGGCCGGCGCGCTTGCCTTGATCGCCTTGAAAACCAATGCCGCCATTACCGGGGCCACGCGCTTGGGCGACCTCTTCATCCTGATCAACGCCACCTCCTACGGCATCTATCTCGTGTTGGTGAAACCGCTGATGCGCAAGTACAGCGCCGTTACCGTGATGTCCTGGTCCTTCCTGGTGGGCTTGGCCTTCGTGCTGCCCCTGGGCCAAGCCGAGCTCATGGCCGTGGACTGGCAAGTGCTTACCGGACCCATCATCGGGGCCATCGTCTTCGTGGTGGTCTTCGTCACCTTCGTGGCCTACCTCCTGAACACCTGGGCGCTGGCCCACGTGAATCCGACCGTGGTGGGCACCTACATCTACATGCAACCCATCATGGCCGCAGGCTCCACCTGGCTCTTCGTGCGCATAGGCCCGGAACGCTTGGGTATTCCCGGTGACCATGTGGCGGTGATCGGTGTGCCGCAACTATTGTGCGCCGCCGCCATCTTCACCGGCGTGTACCTCGTGGGTCGCGCCAAGTGAATACGTGGGTCGTGTAGAAAGGGAACCGTGAATGAACGTGCATGGACGGCAATGGAACCGTTCTCAATTCACTTCCATCCCCGTCCATTCACGGTTGAATACCCCACAGGGACATAGGCCGAAAGACGCCGGGCAGCCCCATGCACACCTACGGCCATCCGGCTACCTTTGGCCACCCGACCAACGTACCCCATGATCCGCTCCATGACAGGCTTCGGCCGCGCCGAAGGTGTAGTGAACGACAGGAAGGTGACCGTGGAGGTGCGCTCGCTCAACAGCAAACAGCTGGACCTCCTGCTGAAGTTGCCTGGCGCCTTCAAGGACTATGAGGTGGAGCTGCGGCAATACATCGGCACGCTGGTGGTGCGCGGCAAGACCGAGGTGTTCCTGAGCGGCGATCAAATGCACGCTTACAAACGCACCAGTTTCGATACCGACCTGGTGCGCGCCTATTACGAGGAATTACAAGCCGTACGTGCTGCCGTGGCACCGGAGGCCACCACCGACCTCTTCGCCCATGTGCTGCGCATACCCGATGTGGCCAACACCACTACCGATCGCATCAGCGAGGAGGAGTGGGCGCAGGCCCGGGCCTTGGTGGAACAGGCGGCAACGGCCTATGATGAGTTCCGCAAGAGCGAAGGACAACGTTTGCAGGTAGTGCTCAGTGGCCATGTGGAACGCATCGGCGAACTGCTGGCCCGCACCGAGACCTTGGACCCCGACCGTGCTGAACGCACGCGCGAACGGCTGATGACCAAGCTGGGCGAACTGCAGGCCAAGGTGGACCAGGACCGCTTCGAGCAGGAACTGGTGTACTACCTGGAGAAGATGGACGTTACCGAGGAGAAGGTGCGCTTGCGTTCCCACTGCACCTACTTCATGGAGACCATGGCGCAGGACGAACCGCAAGGGCGCAAGCTCAACTTCATCGCTCAAGAGATGGGGCGCGAGATCAA
>JAGQVV010000036.1:0-277 GCA_020437805.1 Flavobacteriales bacterium | reverse complement strand
AAAGTGAAGGAGCAGGTGCTGAACGTGTTGTGAGCGGGATGGGAGCGAACGGTAAATGCGTCATCATATCGGCACCCTCCGGTGCGGGCAAGACCACCATCGTGCGCAGCCTACTTGCGCAGGGCCTTCGACTGGCTTTCTCCGTTAGCGCCACCAGCCGTCCGAAACGCTCCTATGAGGTGGATGGGCAGGACTACTTCTTCATCAGCGCGGATGAGTTCCGCAAGCGGATCGACGCCGGTGATTTCGTGGAGTGGGAAGAGGTGTACCCCGGCCG
>JAGQVV010000035.1 GCA_020437805.1 Flavobacteriales bacterium | reverse complement strand
CGCTTTGGCCGAGGTTGGCATCCACAGGAGTGCCGATCGCGAAGATCTCCTCGCCGAGCATCAGGCCTTCATCGGAGCCGATGGTGAGCGCGGGTAGATCGGTGGCGGGCACTTTCAACAATGCGAGGTCGAAGTCCTTGTTCAGTTTCACCACCTGCGCATCCAGCGTGAAGCCCTGTTCGAATTTCACCTTCACCAAACTCTCGTCGCCCACCACGTGCTCATTGGTGAGCAGGTAGCCATCGTTGCTGATCAGGAATCCGCTGCCGTGCCCCTCCTCCGTGCTGATCGTCACCACGGCCTTCACCAGGGCGGCCAGCATGTCCTTGCGCCCGGTGAACGGGATCGTCGTTGGCGCCTTGACCGACAATAGCTCCCCCTTGGTGGCCAGCAGGCCTGCACCGTAGTTCGCGGCGATGTCATCCGCCAAGGTGAGGTCCTCGGCCAACAAGCGTGCGGCCTGGCTTACCGCATCGTCCAGCACCTGGCTGTTCGGGGTGCCCATGGCATGGTAGGTGGTCCGTGTGCTCCGCGTGAACACGGGTGTGGTGTATTCCGTTCCATTGAAGAACTCCCAGTCCATTTCCAGCACCACCGGGCCGGAACAGCGTCGCTTGTCGCCCTTCAGCGTGGCATCCACGGTCTTGATCGTGGGCCGCATCAGCAGCTTGGCCCGCTGTATGGCCTCGTCGCCCTTGGTGGTGCCCATTCGTACGGTCCGGGAATCCATCCACGTGTTCTTCAGGCCGTTCGAAACGCTGTACAGGAGCTGGTCCCCGTTGAGCAGGTCACGGAACATCGAGTTGCTTTCCAAGCGCATCGGTTGTCCGTCGAACGTGCCCAAACGCGCGTTCTTCATCACCTTCACCTCAACGGTGCTGATCGGCACCATTTGCCGGCTGATGTCCAGTGGTGTCTTCTTGAAGAGCTGCAGCGTGTGTTCGCGGATCGGCAGCACATACAAGGCCGTGTTGTTCTTGTCCGCGATGTAGGGAATGTTCAGCAGCATGGCGTCGGCGAAGAGCACGCCGTTGCTCTTGGCTGGACGTATGCTGAAGGTGCCGGTCTCGTAGCCCGTGAGGCTCACTTCAAAGGACACCTCATCCCCGTCGACCTTGTCGTAGGTGTACGAGAGGGGTGTGGTGCCATGCTCGTGCCCGTTCACCCGAACGGTGGCGCCGGAAGGTTCAGAATCCAGCGTGAAGCTCTGTTTGCCCTTGTTCAGCATGCTGGCGCAGCCGGTGCCTAGCAATGCCAGGAGGAGCAGAGCGGTGAGGGGTTTGGACATGGAGGTGGGAATAGAGCCGACGAAGATGTACAAATCCGGCGTTCCTACACCACTTGCTGCCCGGTCCCGTTCGATTTCGGTGGAAGTTGCGTTCCTTTCACGCATGGAGGACCTGCTTCATTTTCCTCGTATCCGGATCGACCAACGGGGTCCGGTGGACCTTGATCGATATTCGACCGACCTCGGTGATGACCTCCGTAAGAAGGAGTTGAAGGACTCCTTGGAGAAGGACCGAGAGCGCATTTCGGAGCTGCAGGAAACGCTCCATGCGCAGGGCCACCATGCCTTGCTACTGATCTTCCAGGCCATGGACGCGGCCGGTAAGGACAGCTGCATCCGCCATGTCATGAGCGGGATCAACCCGCAGGGCTGCCATGTGCGCAGCTTCAAAGCACCCTCCAGTGAAGAACTGGCGCATGACTTCCTCTGGCGCCATGCGAAGGCCACACCGGCGCGCGGCATGATCGGGATACACAACCGCAGCCATTACGAAGAGGTGCTGGTGGTGAAGGTGCATCCGGAGTACCTGATCGGGCAGTCCCTGCCGGGTTTCACCAGCGTGCAGCAAGCCGATGCCGCGTTCTGGGAAGGGCGCTACACCTCGATCCGGGAGTTCGAGGCACACTTGGCGAGGCAGGGCATCACGATCATGAAATTCTTCCTGCACATGAGCAAGGCGGCCCAAAAGGAACGCTTCCTGGAGCGCATCGACGAACCGAGTAAGAATTGGAAATTCAGCTCCGGTGATATCCGTGAACGCGGATACTGGGACCAATACCAGAAGGCGTACGGCGAAGCCATCGGTGCTACTGCTGCACCCCACGCGCCATGGTACATCGTACCGGCGGATGACCAATGGGAGAGCCGCGCGATCGTGGGTAGACTGGTGCGCGAACAGTTGGAGGACATGCAGCTTCGCATGCCGGAACCGGATGAGGCCGAGCGCGCGAAACTGGCCGAGGGGCGGGCCAGCCTGTTGTCTGAAATGAAATAGCGGTCGTTGGATGGCGCACCGCACCGGCCGCCTGCGCTTACCTTCGGGGCATGGGTGCAGCGCGCGTGAAGAATTGGAAGTTGAAACCACAGGCCGAAGAGGCGGCCGTGGAGGGATTGGTGCATGACCGTTGCCCCTTGGTGGCGGCCCGGCTGCTGGTGCAACGTGGCATAGGTGATCCGGAGGTGGCCTCTGTGTTCTTCCGCCCGGCCATGGATCAACTGCATGACCCCTTCCTGATGGCCGATATGCAACAGGCCGTGGAACGGATCGAACGTGCGCTGGGCGACAACGAGCGCATCATGGTCTATGGGGATTACGATGTGGACGGCACCACCGCCGTGGCCTTGATGTATTCCTTCCTGTTGCGTTTCACCGGCAACATCACCTTCTATATCCCGGACCGCTATGCGGAGGGCTATGGCATCTCCTTCCAAGGCATCGATCACGCGGCCAAGGACAAGGTCGACCTGATCATCGCGTTGGATTGCGGGATCAAGTCCAACGACAAGGTGGACCATGCGGCCGAGAAGGGCATCGACATGATCATTTGCGATCACCACCGCCCCGGGGATACCCTGCCCAAGGCGGTCGCTGTGTTGGACCCGAAGCGCGATGATTGCAACTATCCATTCAAGGAGCTGAGCGGTTGCGGCATCGGATTCAAACTGGTGCAGGGCATCGCCAAGCGGAACGGCATTGAAGAGACCGAACTGGACAACCTGCTGGATCTGGTGGTGGTCAGCACCGCTTGTGATATTGTTCCCGTGAACGGCGAGAACAGGGTGCTGGCCCATTATGGATTGCGGCGCGTGAACAGCGATCCACGGCCGGGCATCAAGGCCATGATGCAAATGGCCAACGTGAAGCGCCAGTTGGGCATCACGGAGATCGTGTTCACCATCGGCCCACGGATCAACGCCGCGGGCCGCATCGAGCACGGCCGACAGGCAGTGGAACTCCTGCTCGCGAAGGACCAAGCGCAGGCCGATCAAATGGGGCTGCGTGTGGACGGTAGTAACACCGCCCGGCAGGAATTGGACAAGGACATGACCGGTGATGCGGTGGAGATGGTGGCGAACGACCCCGTGCTGCGCGATGCGTGGAGCACCGTGGTGTTCAACCCGGAGTGGCATAAGGGCGTGGTGGGGATCGTGGCATCCCGCTTGGTGGACCGTTTCTACCGCCCGACGGTGGTGCTCACCGAAAGTCAGGGCAAGGCCGTGGGTTCGGCCCGCAGCGTGAAGGGTTTCGACGTGTACGAGGCGATCAACGCTTGCAGTGATCTGTTGGAACAGTTCGGTGGCCACATGTACGCAGCGGGCATGTCCTTGCCGTTGGAGAACGTGGAGGCCTTCCGCGAACGCTTCGAGGCCGAGGTGAGACGGACCATACAGCCATCCATGCGTGTTCCCGAGGAGGAGGTGGATGCAGAGATCCGTTTCACCGACATCGATGCAAAGCTCGTGCGGGTCCTGCAGCACATGGCACCCTATGGTCCGGGGAACATGAAGCCCATATTCCTGACACGCGGCGTGGTGGATTCCGGAACTGCGCGGATCGTGGGTGAGGACCACCTGAAGTTGAGCCTGCGCCAAGGGAACGGCAGCCCGATCGATGCGATCGCCTTCCGGATGGCGGAGCATTACGATCTGGTGAAGAGCGGATCTCCCTTCAGTGTGCTGTACAGCATCGATGAGAACGAGTGGAACGGAAAGCGAACGCTCCAGCTGAACATCAAGGACATCAAACCGGGTGTTGATGGACTGCTTGTCAGTGAGGGCACGGAAGAAGCGGCGGCGATGCAAGGCACCTGAACCCGTCCACTAACACCACACACGCATGAGAGACCGGGTCCTTTTTTTCGCAAGTATCGCTTTTACCTCGGTATGCGATGCGCAAACGCCCACCTGGAGCGAGGATATCGCGTGTATCGCCTTTACCCACTGCGCACCATGCCATCGCGATGGCGGGCCTGGTCATTTCGAATTGACCAACTACTCCGATGCGTATTTCTGGAGGAATGAAATGCGCGACGCCACACAGCTTCGGTTGATGCCTCCTTGGCCACCGGACCCGAACTACCGTTCCATGGCACATGAACGCGTGCTCACCCAGGACGAGGTCGACCTGATCGCCGCTTGGGTGGATGGTGGTGCACCCGAAGGCCCAAGCGAGGTGGCTCCGCCACCGCCGGTGTTCAGCAACGCATCGGTATTGGACGAGGTGGACATCACCGCGATCATGGATGAATATGTGATCCCTTCAAGTTCGGCGGATGACTATCGCTGCTTCGTGCTACCGATCGACAACCCGACGGACAGCTATATCACGGCATTGGAGGTGATCCCCGGCAATTCGGAAATGGTGCACCATGTGCTCGTGTTCCAGGACACCACGGGGCAAGCGCGCCAATTGGATGAACAAACGATCGGCCCCGGTTATACCAACTTCGGTGGCATCGGTGTGTCCAGCGCCAAGCTCATCGGCATATGGGCGCCGGGCTCCGATCCGATCCTCACACCACCGGGCATGGGGATCAAGCTCTTCGCGAACGCCGACATCGTGATCCAGGTGCATTACCCTGCGAGCAATGCGCAGGAGGCCGATAGCACCCGGATAAACATGACGGTGGAGACCGGAGGGAACCTGCGGGAGATCTCGATCGACCCGGTCCTGGACCATGCGATCACCATCACCGATGGTCCGCTCATCATCGGTCCCTATCAGGTACGCAGCTTCCACGCCCAACTCACCGTGCCGTACCCGGCCACTATCACCGCCGTCGGTCCGCACTGTCATTTGTTGGGGCAGAGCATGAAAGCCTTCGCGGTGCTTCCGAACTCCGACACGATCCCGCTCATCGATATCCCGGACTGGGACTTCCGCTGGCAAGGGATGTACAACTTCCGGCACCCGATCCACTTGCCCGCGGGCACGGTGTTGCATGGCGAAGCATGGTACGATAACACGCCGAACAATCCGGATAATCCGAACACACCACCGGCATGGGTCTGGCTCGGGGAGGCCACCACCAACGAAATGATGCTCTTCTATTTCGCACACACCTATGGCTTCCCGAGCGACGAGAATATCATCGTGGACGATTCGCCACATATGCAGCACCACTTGGATTGCGTTCCGTTGACGCAAGTAGGCCTCAACGAGGTCGAGGCGGTACCGCACCTTGTCGTGTGGCCCTTACCTGCCGGGTCCATGGTGAACGTTGAAACAGGAACCGATGCGCGTGAGGTCGTGCTCACCGACCTCGAAGGACGCGTGGTGAGGACCGCGGGTACGCAACGCCACATTACGAGCATCGATGTTTCGGCGCTGGCCCGGGGTATGTACATGGTGCACGTACGAATGGTGAACGGGACCGTCCGTCGCGCGAAGGTGATATTGGAATGATCCTGCAGAACAGCGATGAGCACTTCATGCGCCAGGCCTTGAAAGAGGCCGAGCAGGCGTTCAAGATGGACGAGGTGCCGGTAGGTGTGGTGGTGGTGTGCAAGGACCAGGTGATCGCGCGGGGACACAACCTTACGGAACGCCTGAACGACGTAACGGCCCATGCCGAGATGCAATCCATCACAGCTGCGGCAGAGAACCTGGGCGGCAAGTACCTGAAGGATTGTACGCTCTATGTCACGTTGGAGCCTTGCGTGATGTGTGCCGGTGCCATGCAATGGGCACAACTGGGCCGCGTGGTGTTCGGCGCCTTCGATGAGAAGGCCGGGTACCGGCGCTTCGGTGGTGCGTTGTTGCACCCGAAGACCCAAGTGGTGGGAGGGGTTTTGGAAGCCGAATGCTCCGACCTGATGAAGGCCTTCTTCAAAAGGAAGCGCGCGTTGTAGGCATCAATGCTTGACCGGCTTTCGCCTCGCCAAGCGCTCTTCGTTTTGCTTTGCAGCCTCCAGGATGAGCGCTCGTAGCGCACGTTCATTGAATTGGGCCGGCGGCGCTTCGAAGATGACGTGCCGGATCTGCTTGTGCTCCGTCTTGGCGAAGAGCCCATGGGGGTCGAAGAGGTGCACGCCTTCAACGAACCCCAGGATCAGCCGCCCCTTCTGGAGGGAGAGGTAGCACATCCATCGTCCGTTGGAATAGAAAGGAAGCTTGTATTTCCACTCTTCCTTCACATTGGGGGCAGCGTCCAACAGGATCTCCCGGAGCTCTTGTGCGCGTTCCTGCCACTGCTCCGGAAGGGCATCGAACCACGCTTGGATCGGGTGTGACATGGCACCAAAATATCGCATCCCCTTCGGGAGGACTATTTTTGTACCGGAGAACGTACGAACCCGAATACGCTCCACGTTGAACGATCATGTATCCCCCTGAACTCGTAGCCCCGATGAAGACCGACCTGACGATGGCCGGCTTCGAGCAATTACAGACCCCAGAACAAGTGGACAAGGCCCTTACCCAGCAAGGTACAGTGTTGTGTGTGGTGAACAGCGTTTGCGGTTGCGCCGCTGGTGCCGCTCGTCCAGGTGCAAAGCAGAGCCTTGCCGGTGCGAAGCGCCCCGCGAAGCTGGTCACCGTGTTCGCCGGCGTGGACACCGATGCCACCAACCAAGCGCGCAAGCACTTCCTGCCCTATCCACCGAGCAGCCCGTCGATGGCGCTTTTCAAGGATGGCAAGCTGGTGCACTTCTTGGAGCGCCACCACATCGAAGGACGCAGCGCCGAGATGATCGCAGAGAACCTGATGATGGCCTACGACGAGTTCTGCTGATCACCGCCGACCGCAACACGGAAGCCCCCATTTCAGGGGGCTTCCGTATTTCAAGGGTCAGGAACGAAGGATCCGAGCGACCGTTCAATTGCCTTCGTGCTCATCCGGGCCCGGACAGGTCGCTCCAAGAACAATTGCACATGGACACCAGAACGACCCTCTTCCCGCTCCCACTCTTCGCGGCGCTCGCGATCCATGCACAATCGTTGGTAAGCACGGAGCCCATGCCCCGTACGGCCTTGCTCGAAGAGTTCACGGCGGCGGGTTGTGGCAATTGCCCCGCCGCACATGTGGTGGCGAACGATCTGGCGACCGTGCACGGTGATGATCTGATGATCATCGGCATACACGGGGGTGGCTTAGCTGCACCGCAAGCAGGACAACCGGACTTCAGGACACCCGATGGTACAGCACTTTGGAGCGCCTTCGCCGTCCCGTTCCAACCCATCGGAATGGTGAACCGACAAGGGTTGCAGCAAGCTTCGGGTTGGATGGCAGCCGTATCGACCGTGCTATCGGAGATCTCGCCGGTGAACATCGGTGTCGCCTCCAGCTTCGATGCCGGAACACAGACCCTAACGGTGGATGTCGAGCTGTACTATACCGGAGAAGGCCCGGTGGGCGATGATGCGATACACGTGGCCCTGACGCAGGACGGTATCGTGGCGAGGCAGCAGGATTATCAGAACGGTGTTCAGCAGAACTATATGCACCGGCATGTGCTCAGGGACCTTCTCACCCCGGTCCAAGGCGATCCCGTGAGCACCACCGCCATCGGATCATTCGTCCAACGGACCTACAGCCTACCCGTTCCGTCGGGATGGACCTTGGCGGACCTGGATGTGGTGGCCTTCGTGAGCGAAGGTGCGGCCGGTGTGGTGCATCAGGCTCGGCAGGTGGATGCGGATGGTGGGATAACGACCACCGTGGATGGTACCGCCGGTGCGCTTGGGCTCGGCAATGTTTACCCCATGCCAGCGCACGATCTGGTCACCTTCACCTTCACTGATGAAGCAGCAGGTAGGGTCCTCATCCTTCGTGACGGTCTTGGGCGCATCGTGATGCAAGAGCAAGTGAACGCCTACGGGGCGAACGTGGTCATTTCAGTGGGCGGCCTTGCCGCGGGACTATATCATGCTGGCCTTGATGGTGGTCGAACGAAGAAGGTATTGGTCTCGCATTGATCAAGCCATCAACAACGAAGAAGCCCCCGGACGTCCCGGGGGCTTCTTCGTTATTGGGATCGTGATGTGATCACACCACGCCTTGGTCCAGCATGGCATCGGCCACCTTCACGAAGCCGGCGATGTTGGCGCCTTTCACATAGTTCACATGGTTGCCCTCCTGCCCATGCTTCACGCAAGCGGCATGGATGTTCTTCATGATCGAATGCAACTTGGCGTCCACTTCATCGCGGGTCCACGCCAGGCGCAGGCTGTTCTGGCTCATTTCCAAACCGCTGGTGGCCACCCCTCCAGCGTTGCTGGCCTTGCCCGGTGCGAAGTGCACCTTGGCGGCCTGTAGTGCTTCGATCGCGTCAGGGGTGGTGGGCATGTTGGCACCTTCTGCTACGTACTTCACACCTTTCTTGATCAAACCTTTCGCATCGTTCAGGTCCAGTTCGTTCTGGGTAGCGCATGGCAAGGCGACGTCGCACTTCACCACTACATCCCAAGAGCTTGCACCCTTCACGAACTTACTGCCTTTGAACTTCTTGGTGTACTCCTCGATACGGCCGCGCTTCACGTTCTTCAACTCCATCAGGAACGCGAGCTTCTCCTTGGTGATGCCGGTGGGGTCGTAGATGGCCCCGCTGCTGTCGCTGGCGGTCACCACCTTGGCACCGAACTGGGTCGCCTTCTCAATGGCGTACTGGGCCACGTTGCCGCTTCCGCTGACAGCGACAACCTTGCCTTTGAAGCTGGTCTTGTTGCGGGCCATCATTTCATTGGTGAAGTACACGCAGCCGTAGCCGGTTGCCTCCGGGCGGATCAAGGAGCCACCCCAGGTGGCGCCTTTGCCGGTCAGTACCCCCGTGAACTCGTTGGCCAAACGCTTGTACTGTCCGAACAGGAAACCGATCTCGCGGCCGCCCACACCGATGTCCCCGGCAGGAACGTCCGTGTCCGGTCCGATGTGGCGGAACAATTCCGTCATCATGCTCTGGCAGAAACGCATCACTTCGTTGTCGCTCTTGCCCTTCGGGTCGAAGTCGCTACCGCCCTTGCCGCCGCCCATTGGCAGGGTGGTGAGGCTGTTCTTGAAGGTCTGCTCGAAACCGAGGAACTTCAGGATGCTCAGGTTCACACTGGGGTGGAAACGAAGACCACCCTTGTACGGTCCAATGGCGCTGTTGAACTCGATGCGGAAGGCACGGTTCACCTGTGTGTTGCCCTTGTCGTCCACCCAAGGAACGCGGAAAATGATGGTGCGCTCCGGCTCCACCATGCGCTCCAGGAGCATCTTGCCCTTGTACTTCGGATTCGCCTCAATGAAGGGAATGACCATTTCGGCCACTTCATGCACGGCTTGCAGGAACTCCGGCTCGTTGCCGTTGCGCTTCTTCACTTCGGCCATGAAGGTGTCCACGGCCTTGATCGTCTTTGCCATCGCGGGGATGTTTGGTTTGTGCCTCGGTTGAAAAGGCGGCGCAAAGCTAAGGGGGGAAGTAGGACCGGCAAATGCGATATTGGCGTGATCAATTCAACGCATAGACCTTCCCCGGCAGGCTCCGTAGCACCCCGTTGAACTCCATGTTCAGGAGTAGGCCGGCCACCTTGCCTTGTGCCATCCTGCTCTGTACGCAAAGTTCATCGATGTCGATACTACCCTTCACCTTGATGATGTCCACCAAGGTTTGCTCATCAGGCATGAGATCGGTGAAAAGTGCGGTCTGTTTCGGTTTGGTCATCTTGGGTAACCAGTCCATCAGGGTGATCACGTCCTTCGAGCCGGTGACCAGGGCGGCACGGTTCATCTGGATCAGCTTGTTGCAGCCCACGCTCTGCATATCCGTGGGGCGGCCGGGGTAAGCGAACACTTCGCGGTCGTAGCTGCCTGCGATGTCAGCCGTGATCAGGCTGCCGCCTTTCGGTCCACTTTCCACCACCACGGTGCAGTCGCTCAGTCCTGCGATGATGCGATTGCGGGCCGGGAAATTGCCGGGGGCGAAGGGGCTGTCACTGGGCAACTCACTAATGAGACCGCCATTCGCGAGCATCTCCTTGGCCGTACTTGCGTGTTCCCCTGGATAAAGCCGATCCAGCCCGTGGGCCACACAACCGATGGTGGGCATAGCCTGTTTCACCGCGGTGCGGTGCGCTGTGATATCGATCCCATAGGCCAATCCGCTCACGATGGTGGCGTTGCATTCCTTCAGGCCTTCCACCAGCTCCACGCAAAGGCGCTTGCCCTGCTCCGTGGGCGTTCGTGTGCCCACGATGGCGACCATGTGCTCAGCGTCGAGGTCCACCTTGCCCTTCGTGTAGAGAAGCACAGGGCTGTCCTCAGCTTCCTTCATGCGCCTGGGATAGTCCTTGTCGAGGTAGAAGTGCATCCGTAGTCCATGCTTGCGCACGTATTCCAGTTGCTTCTCGGCATGGGGGATCACCTTGCGATCGGTGATGCTCGCGATGAGCTTACTGCCGATCCCCGGCACCTTTGCCAAGGTGTTCTTGAGCTTCCGGTCCGTGAAGATGGGGTCTACCCCTCCGCAGTACGCCACCAGGTTACGGGCGTTCACCGGACCGATGCCCTTGAGCATGGCCAGCGCTATTCGGTGCACCCATTGTTGGTCCTCCACGGGATAGGGATCGCTTTCTACATTCGCCACATCGCCTATGTGGATAACGATCCAGGACGGGCACCACAAATGTAAACGCGCTCATGAGGCTCTTCACATTCACCGTGCTTTGCTCCCTGGCCTGCCAAATGTTCGGGCAGAACACCACGATCCGCGGAGTAGTGATCGATAACCGGGACAAGCAGGCCTTGATCGGCGTGAATGTGCTTTACGCACCCGGGAAGGGAACCGTGACCGATGTGAACGGCCGCTATGTGCTGGACCTTCCTCCGGGGGAATACGAGCTGTCCTTGAGCTATGTCGGATATACCACCACGATGCGTTCGGTGGTGCTGACGGCCGGCGAGGTGAAGGAACTCGATATCGCCATGGAACGGGCGGCGGCGCAGTTGGACATGGTGGTGATCTCCGCGGGCAAGTTCGACCAGCGGATCGGGGAGGTGACACAATCGCTCAGCGTCATTCGACCCGACCTCGTGCGGAACAAGAACATCACCTCCATGAGCGAGGCGATCGATCAGGTGCCCGGTGTGGTGATCATCGATGAGGAGCCGCAGATCCGCGCAGGTAGTGGCTTCAGTTATGGAGCAGGGAGCAGGGTGCAGGTCCTTGTGGACGATATCCCCATCCTCAGCGGCGACATCGGAAGACCGAACTGGACCTTTCTCCCTTTGGAGAACCTGGAGCAGGTGGAAGTGATCAAAGGTGCATCATCCGTGCTCTATGGGAGTGCGGCCCTGAGCGGTGTGATCAATGTGCGCACGGCCTATCCACGAGCCGAACCGAGCACCAAGGTCACCTTGTTCACGGGGATCTATGATTCACCGGAGAATGCAGGTGCGCGTTGGTGGGCCGATAATAATCCGATGACGGGTGGCGCGAACTTCTCACACTCCCAGCAATACGGAAGGTTCGATCTCACCTTGGGCGGGAATGTATTCTCGGACAATGGCTATGTGGGCCCGGAGCCGATACCCGCCGATAGCATTGCCACCGACCCGCTTAGGACCTCCTCCGGGGGATACGACAAACGTGCCCGGATCAACTTCGGTACGCGCTGGCGCAATGCCAAGGTGAAGGGCTTGAGCTACGGCATCAACGCCAACTTCATGAAGAGCCGCAGTACGAGCGTCTTCATCTGGAACGACATCGAGGACGGCATCTATCGCCCGAAACCCGGGACCATCACCTTGACCCGAGGAACGCAATATTATGTGGACCCTTACTTGGACTATCTCTCCAACGCCGGTACCCACCACACCTTGCGGATGCGCTATCACGCCCAGGATTTCGACAACAACAATGGGCAGGACAACAAGAACCATGTGCTGCACGGCGAGTACCAGGTGCAACAGGAATTGGACCTGTTCGGCGAGACGGTGCTTACCGCTGGCGTGGTGTGGCGTCGGGTGGACTCGGAAGCTGAGCTCTACAGCGGCGATCCTGATGGAAGCGGCCTGAACCGTGCGGACAATACCGCCGGGTACCTTCAACTGGACAAGAAATTCTTCGAGAAGCTAACGCTATCCGCCGGCGTGCGGTACGAGCAGTTCGTGGTGGATGATGTGGAGGCATCGGAGCCCGTGTTGAGGGTGGGGGGGACCTATCAGGCGCTGAAAGCCACCTATGTGCGTGTCAGCTATGGTCAAGGGTTCCGTTTCCCCACAATTGGTGAACGATACATCAATACCAGCGTGGGGTCCTTGAACATCTACCCCAACCCGGACCTGCTGCCCGAGCGGAGCTGGAACGTGGAAGGAGGTGTGAAGCAGGGCTTCGAATTGGGCGGTTTCACAGGCTATCTGGATGCTGTGGTGTTCCAGCAGGATTTCGAGAACTATGTGGAATTCACTTTTGGCCAATGGGCGCAGCCGGCCGGCATCAGCAACCTCTTCGGCTTCGGGTTCAAGAGCGTGAATACCGGCGGTGCTCGCGTCACCGGCTACGAATTCGAATTGGTGGGCAAAGGGAAGCTCGGTCCAGTGGATGTCACAACGCTCATGGGCTATACGCATACGCTCCCGATCAGCACCACGCCGAACCTGGTATATGCCAAACCCCCATTCCCGAATTCCACCTTTCCTCCTTCCACATATACCAACACGAGCTACGACCCCACGGACAACATCCTCAAGTTCCGGATACAACACCTGTTCCGTGGTGACGTGCAAGCTGCGTACAAGCGCTTCTTCATCGGCGGAAGTGCTCGTTACAACAGTCATGTCCAGAACATCGATCTGGCGTTCATCACACTGGATGACAATGGTTTGTTGGAAACCGGGGTCCATGAGTGGATGGACACGCACACAACGGGTGACTGGATCTTCGACGCGCGGATCGGAATGACCTTCATTGAGAAGGTGCGTGTGGCCTTCCTGGTGAACAACGTCACGAACGAGACCTACGCCATGCGCCCGCTCTCCGTGGAAGCGCCGCGAAGCATGCAGGTGCAAATGAGCTTGAACCTCTGAGCATGTCCATCGATCGACCGGGGCCATGGTCGAAGGTGATCGTAGGTGCCCTGTGGGTAGCCATGGCCACGCTGGTGCTTGTATTTCCCCCAGGAAACGTGTTGAGTTGGGATGTGTTCGGCTATTACCTGTATCTCCCGGCGACGCTCTTGCACGGCGATCCGGGCATGCAGGATCACACGTGGGTGCGAGCGGCGATGGATACCTACCAGAGCTCGGCCACATTCTACCAAGCCGGGCAGTTACCTGATGGCCGATGGGTCCTCAAGTATCCGATGGGGCTCGCAGTGCTGTGGTCGCCTTTCTTCGTGCTCGGTCATCTGATCGCAGGCATTATCGGAGCACCACAGGACGGCTTCTCAGCGCCGTACCAATGGGCGATCGTGGTGGCTTCATTGCTGTACGCCGCGATCGGTCTTCGCGCGCTGAGGCAGGTGTTGCTCACCGTCTTCACCGACCGGGTCACCGCCTGGGTACTGGTCCTGCTGGTCCTCGGGACGAATTTCCTCCACCAATCCGTTTTCGCCTTGGGCATGCCGCATGTCGTGCTGTTCGCACTGTACGCAGGGATCATGCTGCACACCGTTCGTTGGTATGGGCAACACCGGCTTCGAGATGCGGTGATGCTGGCGCTTCTCTCCGGCCTTGCGATCCTAAGCAGACCGTCCGACGCGTTGTGCTTGCTTCTTCCGGTGTTGTTCGGCCTGGTGCATTTGAGCGGCTGGCGCACACAATTCGCCACGCTGTTCCGCTATCGGATGCAGGTGGTCGTTGTGGTGATCATCCTGTTCCTGATCGGTCTCCCGCAATTCGCCTATTACAAATGGTTGACCGGACGCTTTCTATACCTGAGCTACAACAATCCGGGGGAAGGCTTGGAGCTGCTGTACCCGCATTTGTGGGAAGTCCTCTTCAGTTTCCGAAAGGGGTGGTTCATCTATACGCCGGTGATGGCCGTGGCCGTTGTGGGTATGGTCTTTCTGCGCCGAAGTGCACCGCAATGGGCCTGGGCGGTGTTCTTCTTCTTCGTGCTCAACCTGTACGTGGTCAGCAGTTGGTCGTGTTGGTGGTACGCTGATAGTTTCGGGCAACGCGCCTTGGTGCAGAGCTACGCGGTCATGGCCCTGCCGTTGGGCGCTCTATTGATGCAATTGGAACGAATGCGCGAACCGTTCCGATGGGCTGTCGGAATGCTCCTCGGGGTGTTCGTGCTGCTTAATATCCTCCAGACCCATCAAGTACAGAACGGGATCATCCACACTTCGCGCATGACCTGGGATGCGTACCGTGAGGTCTTCTTACGGACCACAAAGCCTGAACAGCTTGAGGCATTCCTATCCGTGGATCGCTCCTACTGGACAGGCCAAGGGGACCCGGACCTCAGCCGGTACCGAGAGGTGCCGTACTTGCGGATGGGCTTTGAGTTGCCGGAAGGGAGGACCTTGGGCCACAACCTTTTCGATACGATCGCATTCGCTGGCAACGGTTGTTTCGAGATCACCCCGGATGCGCCGTACTCACCTACCGTGGAAAGTACCTGGGAGTCCTTGACCGGGCGGGACCACCTATGGGTGAAAGTGACGTGCATGGTGCGCTACCCAATGGGCGAACGGCTACCGGCGAAAGTAGCGCTGGTGACCACCTTCGACCATAGGGACCACAGCTACATGTGGAAGGCGGCGACCTACGAACCGGCCGAGGATCGCACGGATACCTGGGTGCGAATGACCCATTGGTACCTGACGCCGGAAGTGCGTGTGCCCTACGATCGACTGCTGATCTACGCTTGGCTCCAAGAAGGATCACGAGCTTTGGTGGACGAAATGGAAGTGACCTTGTACGAACCCATCACCGAATGTTGCGCATCCTTGGAGTGATCCCTGCCCGCTATGCC
The DNA here is from genome assembly GCA_020437805.1 of Flavobacteriales bacterium. Lineage (GTDB taxonomy): Bacteria > Bacteroidota > Bacteroidia > Flavobacteriales_F > PHOS-HE28 > PHOS-HE28. The sequence goes on along the minus strand of JAGQVV010000035.1, from coordinate 7,905 downwards.
AGTACTCGCCTGCCCGGAAAGGCACTTGCCGATATCAACGGGAAGAGCATGGTACAACGCGTGTTGGAGCAGGCCGCTTCTGCAAAGGACCTCGCTGAAGTGATCGTCGCCACTGACGATGAACGGATCAAGGCCCATGTGGAGGATCTGGGCGGGGTCGCCGTGATGACCTCCTCGGCGCATTCCAGCGGCACCGACCGCTGTTTTGAGGCCATGCGCGTGCATGGAGCCGATCGTTTCGATGCCGTTGTGAACATCCAAGGTGATGAGCCCTTTCTGGTTGGAGCACAGCTCGATGAATTGTGTGCCGCGTTGCGCGCTGCCGCTGGCGGGATCGCCACGTTGGCCCACGTGGTATCCGATGACAAGGACCTCGATGATCCCGGAGAGGTGAAGATCACCACCGATGTGCACATGGACGCTTTGTATTTCAGCCGAGCCGCGATACCGCACCTCCACGTGCCGCCTGCTGGAGCGCGGCACGCGGCCTTTCGCTACCTGAAACACATCGGACTGTATGCATATCGCAAGGAAGTGCTCGCTGATCTGGTGAAGCTCGCGCCGTCCTCCTTGGAACGTGCCGAATCCTTGGAGCAGCTTCGCTGGCTGGAGCATGGTTTCAAAGTGCGCGTAGGGTTGTCGGAGCACCGCTCCTTCTGCGTGGATACACCCGCGGACCTGGAAATGGCGCGGCGAATGGCGAAGGAGGCGTAAGGTTGTGCAAGGCTCGATATCTTGCAGGCCGATGGGAATCGAACGCGACCTCTATGACCTGCTGCACGAGCACGACTGTGTGATCGTGCCGGAGTGGGGTGGGTTCTTGGCCCATTATCGCGCTGCTCGTTTGGAAGAAGGGCGGCGCTTGATCCACCCTCCCGGCAAGACCGTTGGCTTCAATAGGCACCTCCTGCGGACCGATGGCCTGCTTGCTGAACGCGTAGCGAAGCGGGAGGGTCTTGACCACGCCAACGCCATGGCGCGGATCACTGAAGAGGTGGCAGCGTGGCGCAGGTCCTTGGAGGAAGAGGGAAGAAAGAAGCTCGATCGCATCGGCATCTTCTATCATGATCAGGAGCACAACCTGCAGTTCGACCCGGACGAACAAGCCAATTTCCTGAAGGAGTCCTTCGGATTGCGGCCTGTCGCAGCGGTCCGCGTCCCGGTGAAACTTGTCGTTCCGGAAGTTACCGTTCCACCGGTCGAGTTGCCTGAGGAGGTCACGACCCGTGCACCACGATGGATGTGGGCTGCAGCTGCGGGAGTTTTCCTATTGGGTGCAGCAGCGCTATTCGCATACTGGTCGATCGGGAACGGTACCCCCATCGCTGCTCTGCCATGGATATCCGGACCGCAGCAGACCTATGTTGCGGACACCGCCCCGAAGTTGCCACTAACGGCCAACGCGTCGGTTTTCACCCTGCCCGATGAACCACTGGGCATCACCACAATCCCGCTCAGCGAGAACGATAGCGTGGAGTTGACCGTGGACCTCGGTGCATCGCCCGAAGTGGCCGTACGTGATACCACCAACGTGGTCGTTCCCACCAAGCCGAGCACTGCCGGTCGCGCCCGCTTCCATGTGATCGGTGGGTGCTTTGCGCAGTCCGAGAATGCAGAGCGCCTGCTGAAGGACTTGCAGAACAAAGGCTTTCCGGCCGTGCGGCTCGCGCAGTACGGTGAGCTCCACCCTGTGGCCTACGGCAGTTATTCGGACCGTGCATCGGCGCTTTCGGCTTTGGAGGATGTGCGATCCACCAGCAGTGTACAAGCATGGTTGCTGGTCCGCTGAGCGTTCACCCCGTTGTACCTTCGTACCTAAGAACCGGACGATGACGATGAATGCCGTGAAGTTGGATGCATGTACCGTGACATTCCTTGATGAGGATATCGTGCACACGCATTTCAAGGACGATCACATGGTGACACCCGAGGAAGTGCAGAGCATGTTCGACGCGATCGAGAAGGAACGCGGTGGGCGCAAAGCGCTGTTGATGGTGTCCGTAGGGAACAACACCACAATGAGCAATGAGGCGCGGGCCCATGCCTCTTCCGAGGCTTCGTGCAAGTACATCGCCGCGGACGCGATCGTGGTGCGGGACTTCGGGCACCAACTGACCGCGAATGTGTTCGTGCGTCACCACAAACCCCACCGGCCCATCCAGATGTTCCCGGACAAGGAAAAGGCCATGGCATGGCTCGGTATGCAGCGCCACCTCATCGATTAGGATTGACGGATGTCCATTCGCTCGATCGTCCTACTTCCTTTCTCCTTTCTGGTCCACTCGGTGCTTGCGCAGGTCTCGGAAGCGCCTGAACGCGTGATCAGCTCGGGCAAGGACGAAGTGACCGCGATCGCCGTTTCACCGCGTGGGGATCGGTTGTTGGTAGGGACGGAGGACGGGGCGGTACTCCTTGATCCGGAAAGCGGAAGGAAAGTGCACGCCTTCCCATTCTCTGAGGATGGTGGTACGGCGGTGTATCACGTGGCCTTCAATGAGAACGGGGAGTTCGTCGTGCTCATCGGCCATACCGGGAAGCGCGCGGTATGGAACGTGTCCAGCGGTAAGCAGGACAAGGTATTGTCGGGCCAGCGTTGGATACCCGATCCGCGACAGGTCAAGGCCATGGGCTTCGACATGGCCAACTCAACCTTCGATCGTTTCTATCAGCAGACCGAGGTCGGCGTTGGTGATATGACGTTGCGTTCCGCAGCCGATGGCGCCGTGGAGTTCGTGGATAGCGAGGGAAAGGTCCAACGTACGTTGACCTTCCCGGAGAACAAGGACCAACATCATCGCGCGCCGCTGTTGCTTTGGGGCAAGTACCTGCTCGTCGGTGCGGACGACGGAAAGGTGCACTTCTACGGAGTGCTCTGAGCCTGCAGGGTCCGCAGCGCTTTTTTCACATGTGCACCGGCCCTTAAGGGGTCATCGATCGCGCCTCGTATCACACCTGCTTTGTCAATGATGTACGTGACCCGACCCCTGAAAAGGCCCCAGGTGCGTCCGACATCATAGGCTTTGCTCACGGCACCATCGGGGTCGGAAAGAAGCAGATAAGGTAGATGCCAGCGTTCCGACACGGCAGAATGGGAATGCACCGGGTCCACACTGATCCCGATGACCACGGCATCCTGTGAAACAAGGTCGAGGTGGGCATCGCGAAAAGCGCACATTTCCAACGTGCATACCAGCGTGTTGTCCTTCGGATAGAAGAAGAGGACCACGTTGTGTTCTCCCCGGAAGTCGCTCAGTCGTATCGCTTTCCCCGACTGATCGATCAACTCGAGATCCGGTGCCAACGTGCCGAGGTCAAGCATCCTTCTCGGTTGACGGGGCATTTCCGGTGGAGGCGACGGTCTGAAAGAGGATTCCCCCGATCACCAGAAGACCTATGACACCCGCTACCCAACCCAATTCGTCCCGCATCATCAGGATCATCACCAAGCCGAGCAGCAATACCGTGATGCCATGAGCGAACAGTCGTAGCCGAATGGTGGACCACGAAAGGGTGTCGGTGGCAGCACGACGATAGGTGCGATGTACCATGAACTGATAGAGCAACAGCACGGCAGTGTATCCCAAAAGCACTTGCGTGGAGCCGGTGAGCAATGACCCCGGCGCGGTCCAGATCATCCATGCCCCCATGACCAGCGCAGTGATCAGGGCTGGCCAATTCATGAAGTACAGCGCGTTCCTTTCCATGCCCTTGAAGGTGGTCATCAGGATGGTGCGGTCCGGCTCCCATTTGGCCATCGCCTCGCGGTGTGCCACGAAGAGCCGAACGATGTGGAACGTGCCGCCGAAGTAGATCGCCAAAGCGAATAGTAGGACGGCCAAGGACCAGATGGAAAGCTGTGATCCGACAATGGTTTCCACGCGCGTGGTTCGCTTTCATCAAAGATAGGTCAGGGGCGCTAGGCCTACCTTCGCGCGTTATTACCGTTGAACCACATGCGGCCCCGACCATGATCCCTGCTTCCAGACCTGTTCGCGATAGCTACGCTGAAACCACGCATTTGGTGCTGCCCAATGACACGAACACCTTGGGCAACCTATTCGGTGGACGATTGCTGGAGTGGTTGGATATCAACAGTGCCATCAGTTCGCACCGGCACAGCAAGCGTGCTGTGGTCACCATCGCCGTGAACAATGTGAGTTTCGATCGACCGATCCGCCTGGGCGATTTCGTCACGATACGCAGCCATGTGAGCCGTGCGTTCGGGACCAGCATGGAGGTGTGGAGCGATGTCTGGGTGGAGGACCAACAAACGGGGGAGAAGATCCCGTGCAACAGTGCGATGTACACGTTCGTGGCAGTGGATAACACAGGGCATCCGATCAAGGTGCCCACGGCGCTGCCGGAAAGTGAAGAGGAGAAGGTGCGCTTTGAAGGTGCCTTGCGCCGGCGCCAGCTGCGCTTGATCCTCGCGGGCAAGATGAAGCCCAACGAAGCCACCGAGCTCAAGCGTTTGTTCGAATGATCGCACTATAGGCTTTCGTCAAGCGAAGCCGCATCGAAGAAATCGCCTGTGCCGGTGTCGATGGCGCGAAGACCCAAGCGCCGGATGATCGCGGCCACTTGCGCGGCACTGTTCTCGCCGTCGTGGACGTGCACCAGGATGTACCGTACTTGTTCGTCCTGTCCCATGTGAAACTGAAGGCTGATGTCCACACCGGGCCCTTGTATGAACATCCATTCGTCCTGTGAGTCGGCATGGGGGACCACCTCGTGGATGGCTTGTTCCAGCTCGGCGCGTGCGCCGATGGGTCCCGGAACGTGGTCCTTCGGAACTCGGTCCATGGAGGCCACGTCCGGTAGGTCCTGGATGAAGATCTCCCAACTCATGCGTTGATGGTGTTTGCTATTGCGCGAAGGTCTTGGTCCTCCATGCATCGGAAATGTCCCTTCGGGCATTGACCATGACCGATCTTCGAGCACGGCCGACAGGGAAGGCCCTTCACTTCGGCGGTCATCGCGTTCTTCGGTTCCGTCGGGATGTATGGCCCCATGCCGAATTCCGGAACCGTATTACCCCAGACGCTCATCACAGGTCTCCGGAATGCAGCAGCGATGTGCATGGCGCCGCTGTCATGCGCCATCACCTTCTTCGCCTGGCGAATAAGCGAAGCGCTGCCGAGGATATCGTACTGGCCCGTTGCATCGTAGACCCGACCGCCGACCTCCGTGGCGATGGCCCGCGCCACAGCCCTGTCCTCTTGCCCTCCGATCAGTACCAACGGACCTTGGACCAACCGGGCGAGTTCCGCTAACATACGTTCGGGAAGCCTTTTGGTAGCATGGGCCGCACCGATCGCCATGGCCACGTATCCGGCGCGGTGCGCTTCAGGCAACGTGGACGGGTCCACCTCACGATCGGAGGGAATGAAGAGGTCCAATCCCTGCCCATCGTTCTTCACACCGAGGTGGGCCACCGTGCTCATGTACCGGTCCACGATATGCTCCGTGGGCATTCGATCGAGCTTGAAGTTCACCAAAAGCCACTTCTCGATGTTCCGCTTCGGAAAGGAATGGGACGGCACGGACAACGCACGTTTGATGCGGGATGTCCGCAGGTTGTGGTGCAGGTCGATGACCTCGTCGAACCCCATGGCCTTCAAACGCCTCGTCAGGTCGCCAAGGTCCTCGTCCAGAGCATGCACATGGTCCACATACGGGGAATGGGCGACGAGATCGATGAACCCCCGCTTGGTGGCCACGTGCACTTCCGCACCCGGCACCTGCTGCTTCACACAGCGAAGCACCGGGCTTGTGAGCACGATATCGCCAATGGAACTGAAGCGTAGGACAAGGATCTTCATTCGGCCACAAAGGTGCACCCTGAGGGCCAATGGAAAGTCCAGGGCCGCTTCTTCCGTTCGCACTGACCAACTTTGTGCAGTCGGTCGGACCTGCGTCCGTTCGAAGAACAAGACATTCCGGATGTACATAGACACACACGCGCACCTGTACCACGACAAGTTCGAGGAGGACCGCTCGGCGATGGTGCAGCGGGCCTTGGACGCCGGGGTGACGAAGCTCTTGCTTCCCAACGTGGACCTCGAAAGTGTTGAGGCCATGCACGGGCTGTGCGAAGCCTATCCGGAGGTTTGTTACCCGATGATGGGCTTGCACCCGTGTTCCGTTGGCGCGGTGAACGAAGAAGCGATGGAAGAGGTGGAACGCCTCCTCCGTTCGAGAGCTTACTGCGCCGTGGGCGAGATCGGTATCGACCTCTACTGGGAGAAAGCCTGGTTGGGCCAGCAGCAGGAAGTGTTCCGCCAACAGGTCCGTTGGGCCAAGGAGCTTGATCTTCCCATCGTGATCCATTGCCGGGAAAGCTTCGCGGAAACGATCGCCATCGTGGAAGAAGAGAACGATGACCGCTTGCGCGGTGTGTTCCACTGCTTCACCGGTAGTGTGGAAGAAGCGGCGCGGATCATCGCGCTCGGTGATCTCTATCTCGGCATAGGTGGGGTGGTGACCTATCCGAAAGGTGGCCTGGCCGAGACCATGGCGAAAGTGGGTATCGAGCACTGCGTGCTCGAAACGGATGCGCCTTACTTGGCGCCGGTCCCGTTCCGTGGCAAGCGGAACGAAAGCGCGTATATCCCGCACATCGCAGCCAAGCTCGCCGAAGTGACCGGTCGATCGGTGGAGGATGTGGCCAGTACCACCACGAGCAACGCCCTTCGCCTCTTCGATCGTGTGCCCTCGGCCAATACATACATACCTGCATGAGCGACCAGCGGTCCGTCCTACTGATCTACACCGGTGGAACCATCGGAATGCTCGCCGACCCGAGAACCGGAGAGCTACGTCCGATGGACATGGCCCACTTGGAGGATCAGGTCCCGGAATTGGCCCGAATGGGGGTGCGATTGGAGGCCTTTTCCTTCGAGGTGCCCATGGACAGCAGCGACATCGGACCGGATCATCAGGTACGTATCGCTTCCATCATCGGTGAACACTACGATCGTTTCGATGGCTTCGTGGTGCTTCATGGGAGCGACACCATGGCCTTCACTGCGAGCGCCCTGAGCTTTCTGTTGGAAGGCTTGTCGAAGCCCGTGATCCTTACAGGTTCCCAATTGCCCGTAGGTGTGATCCGTACCGATGCGCGCGAGAACCTGGTCACCGCCATAGAGATCGCGGCGGCATGTGATCAGGAGGGCCGGGCCATGGTGCCCGAGGTGGCCATCTATTTCGAGTACACCCTGCTACGAGGGAATCGCACCGTGAAGGTGGATGCCCAACGCTTCGAGGCCTTCCGATCGCCCAATTGGCCTGCATTGGCCGAGGCCGGCGTACGCATCCGGTACAACAAGGCTGCTATTCTGGAACAATCCAATGTTGCACTGAAGGTGCATTCCAAAATGGACGACCGCCTCGCGGTGATCCGTCTTTACCCCGGGATCCGCCCGGACTGGTTGCGGCATGCTTTGGCGATGCCCGATCTGCGAGCAGCGATCATTACCACCTTCGGCAGCGGTAACGGCCCCTCGGGCGGCGATTTCTTGAAGGCACTTCGCGAGGCTCGTGGTCGTGGCGTGGAATTGCTGAACGTGACCCAATGCATCGGTGGTCGGGTTGAGCAGGGCCGCTATACCACCAGCGTGGCTTTCCGTGATATGGGTGTGGTGCCCTGCGCGGACATGACCTTGGAAGCTGCGGTCAGCAAGGCGATGTTCTTGATGGCCCGAAGCACGGGACCGGACTGGACCAGGGACATGGGAAGTATCCTTGCCGGGGAGTTCACGATGGCCTGAGATCATGGTCCAATGCCAAGCGATACGGCATCCTGGTCAGGATCTTACGGGACCTTCCTTTTCGTAGTTTAGCCGCCCGTTCGAAGTGGCTGCCACTTCGGCGAACAACCGGAGAGATGGCCGAGTGGTTGAAGGC
>JAGQVV010000292.1:3309-6439 GCA_020437805.1 Flavobacteriales bacterium | reverse complement strand
GCTCCAACCCTTTCGGCAAGGACTACTACGATCCCGACGGTGACCCGTTGCCGGATCTCAGCGACCCCGCGGTGGTGGATTCATTGCGGCGGAACAGCAAGGTGTACCTAGGTAGTCCGTTCAGGTTGTACGCGCGTTATCGCTTCCGTTACAGGCAGAACATCAGTTTCGGGTTCACTGCGGAAAAGGACGAAGGCGAGGAGTTCTTCCAAGGCAGCCAACCACAAGGCTTTGATTACTACAGTGCGCACCTGTTCCTGCGTGACGTGGGCCGTTTCAAGAACATCGCGGTCGGCGACTACCAAGCGCAGTTCGGGCAGGGCCTCGTGTTCTGGAGCGGATTGGCGTTCGCTGCCAAGAGCAGTTTCACCATGAACGTGAAGCGCAACGCCACTGGCCTTTCCCCATATACCAGTGTGAACGAGAACCTTTTCCTGCGCGGAGCAGCGGCCACCTACAGCCTTGGTAAGCGCTGGGAGGTGACAGGTTTCATCTCCAAGAAGCGTATCGATGGGAATATCAGCTCGATACCCGCCGGAGAAGACACCTTGGGGACCAACATCCAAGAGGTCACCTTCAGCAGTTTCCAAGAGGACGGCTTCCATCGCACCACCAATGAACTAAGGAAGAAGGATGCCATCGGTGAGCAGATCATGGGAGGGCACCTACGCTATGTTGGACGTGGCTTCAGCATTGGTGCCACGGCCGCACATGTGGACTATGACGCGAACCTGCAACGCAACCTACAGAGCTACAACCAATTCGAGTTCAACGGCAAAGGGAACACCACCGCCGGGATGGATTGGAACGTGCTGTACCGGAACCTCACGTGGTTCGGCGAAGCGGCCATGAGCACCAATGGTGGTATGGCGATCAACAGCGGGCTTTTGGTGGCGTTGGACAAACGGGTTAGCCTGAGCATGCTGTTCCGCGATTACGGCCGGGATTTCCATGGTCTGTACAGCGTGGCCTTTTCAGAAGGTGGCAGTCCATGGAACGAACGTGGGGTATACACCGGCATAGAGATACGTCCGAACCGCAAGTGGACCATGAACGCCTACTTCGACCAGTTCCGTTTCCCATGGTTGCGCTATCAGACGGACGCACCTTCCGCAGGCTTCGATTGGTTGGCCCAGGTGAATTGGCGACCAAGCCGCGGCACCGAACTGTACGTTCGGGCGCGACACCAGAACCGCGCACGCAACACCACGGATGACATCGATGGCATCGACTTCGTCGTACCCGTGACGCAGACGAACTACCGTGTGAACGCGACCTATAAGGTGAGCGATGCAGTAAGCTTGCGCACCCGCGTGGAGACCGTGGACTACCAGAGCGGATCGGCGCCCTTGGAGCACGGCTTCCTGATCTACCAGGACATCGTGCACCGACCCTTGAGCAGTCCACTGGAGTTGACCCTGCGCTTCGCATTGTTCGAAACCGACACATACAACTCACGGCTCTATGCTTACGAGAACGACCTTGTGGGCGTCTTCAGCATTCCACCGTACTATGGGCGTGGCATCCGCTGGTACGGTATGGCACGATTGACCGCTATTCGTCGCGTGGACATCTGGTTCCGCTATGGCGCGTGGATCTTCCAGGACCAGACGGTGATCAGCAGTGGTCTACAGGAGATCCCGGGCAACATCCGAAGCGATCTTAAACTACAAATGCGCTGGAAGTTCTGATGCGGATCCTGGACAATTCTCGTTGATGGGCCTGCACCACATCCGGCTCGACCGAACGCACCCGACCGCGATCCTGACCGGGGAAACGATGCCTCGATTGGAATTCCGGCAAGCGCTGTTCCGCACCCCGGATAGTGATTGGCACCGCCGCTTGTACCGCGCAGCCTTGGTGGTGACCACCGTGGCCCATGGCTACGACAACAAGCGCCTGGTGGTGGACCATCAGGCCATGCGCTTCAGTTTGCTGTACAACGCCACCTGGCCCGAGCCGGTGTTCCTGGACATACGGCATTGGCCGTACACGCCGCTGGAATTGAAGGAGGACGCACCGGTGCTCTCATGGAGCGTGGAGCTGCGTTTAAGGGAACTGCGTTTGGGCAAGGACGAGTGGGTGGAGCTCGCCTTTATCGGTTGATCACTCGGTCGTCTTCGTTCTTCGCGGTGTGGGCAGGATCATCCCCGGTACGAGGTACCCCAGCACTGCACCATATCCGGTGCTGGTCCACCAGCGTCCTGTGATCGCACAACCGTTGATGCAACCGTACCGGTTCCAGTAGGCCCACCCGGCCGCAGCACCCACGGCGATGAAAAGAACATACAAGGTCGCGCGCTGCATGCCTCAAAGGTCGCAGCTCTGGCTGTGGCGCATGGTGATATGGGTCACGGTCCCGAGCCGGGCCCATACCGTCCGCAAGCCACGAGTAACTTTGGCCGAGCTGACCATATCCATGCGATCCACCTTACTCCTCATCCTGCTGTTGTCCTTCCTTACGAGCAAGGCCCAGCTGAACAATTGGGACCCCCGATGGTATCCCACTGACACGGCCTTGGTGTTCCACGACGACCTGGACTACTACCTGAACGCTTACAGCAAAAAGGAGATCAAGGACATGCGCAAACAGGTGCGGATCTGGCATATGAACTTCGATAAGCTGATGCGCTCCACGATCCGCGACATACGGACCTACAGTGAAGGCGGCGGCATGGACCCGCACACACATGACTTCACACTGCCCGTGGCCCAGAACGGCGGCACGTACAGCCTGGGCGCCAACAATGGGAAGATCCGTGCCTTCATGTTCGGCAGCATCACGAACCCACCTGCACGCGTACAAATGGAACGTTGGGACCGCTTGGTGCAGAAGTACGCCGGCAAGGATGTACAGTTGTTCGTCATCTACGGTCGGGAGCTGCATCCCGGGGACAAGAAGGAATTCAAGTCCTACCCGGCACCGAAGAGCGAATACGAGAAAATGGCCTACGCCCAGGAATTCGCGCAACTCGGCTCCATGCCCGTTCTGGTGGATGGCTTGAACGATGCCGTGTACGACCTGTATGGCAAGGCACCCAATGGCGCCTACCTCGTTGACAAGGACGGAAATCTCGTATTCCGCGGCACCTGGGCCGATGCGCGCAAGATCGAACACATGATCGACACC
>JAGQVV010000292.1:0-3196 GCA_020437805.1 Flavobacteriales bacterium | reverse complement strand
CCACCATCGGGCTTGTACGAATGCCCTCAACGTCCGGAAGACCGTTCCATCCCCATTGGTTGCGAATAGCGCTCAGACCTGCACCGATCTCCACCTTCCGCGCCGGAAGATGATGGCGCAAAGCACGGCAAGCAGGCTCTCGCTGAAGGCGATGGAGACGAATACTCCGAGCGGTCCCATGGCAAAGGTCTTCGCGAGGACATAGGCCAGTGGGATCTCCACAAGCCAGAAACAGATCACGTTGAGCCAAGTGGGGGTCACACTATCCCCTGCACCGTTCAGGGCTTGCGAAAGGACCATGCCGTAGCCGTAGAAGAAGTATCCAGCGCTGATCACGCGCAGCGCAAGCACCGCATAGGCATCCGCCTCCTTGCTCTGGTCGAAGAAGGATACGATCCATGGGGCTGCGATCCAGAACAAGGTCATCACCGAAACCATGAAGATCATGTTGTAGTGACCACAGAGCCAGGCGCTACGGGCAGCACGATCCGGCATCCTGGCGCCGAGGTTTTGGCCCACAAGCGTGGCTGCGGCATTGGCCATGCCCCATGCCGGCAACAGGGTGACGATGAGGATGCGCATTGCGACCATGTACCCTGCAACGGCCACCGTTCCGAACGTTGCCACCACGCGCACCAGGAACACCCAGCTCAGGCTCGCGATCAGGAATTGCCCGACCCCGCCGAGGGAGATCCTGATGATACCGAGCAGCACATCACGGACCGGCCGCATGTCCGGTAAGCGGATCGCGAACGGCCCGCCGATACGCGACAAATGATAAAGCTGGTACAGCACCCCAATGCCGCGTCCGGTGGTCGTGGCCACAGCTGCACCGAAAACACCCAGCTCCGGAAAGAAGCCGATGCCGAAGATCAACAGCGGATCCAACACGATGTTGATGCCGTTGGCGAGGGCCAAAGAGCGCAGGGCCATGCCTGCATTGCCCGCTCCGCGGAACACCGCATTGATGGCGAAGAGGAGCATGACAATGAGGTTGCTCGCCATCATCAAGCGCGTGTACGACACGCCGGATCCCTGGACCTCAGGTTCCGCCCCCATCATGCGCAGCAGGTCGGATGCGAAAATGATGGAGGGTACGGCGATCAGGACCCCAAGCACCAGGGCGATGAGTACGCTCTGCGCTGCGGCCACCCTTGCCCCTACCTTGTTCTTTTCCCCGGTTCGGCGTGCCACCACCGCCGTAGCACCCATGCCCAATCCCCAGGCGATGGAATAGACCGGCACCATCAACGTTTCGGTAAGCCCTACCGTGGCCGTCGCGACTTCTCCAAGCTTGGTCACGAAGAAGATATCGATCAGGGCGAAGAGGGCCTCCATGCCCATTTCCAGCACCATGGGAATGCTCAGCAGCACGATCGCCCGTCGCACCCCGATGCTGGTGTAGTCCACCTCCTCGCCACCACGGAGGCTTTCACGAATGATGTCGATGACCTTGCGCACGTGTCGGTGTTTCGGTTGTGTTAGGCGGTGGCGAAGGTCCGGAAAGGGATCTTGGTGGGCTGTTCCACCTGCTCCTGTTCAAAGGCAGCAAGCTGTTTGCTTCGGGACGCCCGACACACCCGATACTTTCGCACCCATGCTACGCCTCGGTCACGTACTTCTTCTCTCGTTCGTTCTTTCCAGTGCTTCGGCACAGAACCTTTTCCAACGCACGTTGCAGAACGACACCATGCCGAACGTGGTGGTGAACGGCGGCTTCGAGGAAAGCGGTCGGTTGTATTGCCGATGGACACAGGACCCGGCGAAGTTCAACGCGAACATGATCGGGTGGAGCTCCCCTACGCAGACCACACCGGACCACTTCAGCACCAAGAACGATCAGGAGTGCTGGTCGCATCCATCCAAGCACAGTGCCGGCAAGCAGGGCCCACACAGCGGCAATGCCATGGCAGGGATCAAGACATACGGCAAGGGGAACACACCGACGTACTGGCACGAATACCTACAGGCCGAGCTCCCTGCACCGCTGGAAGCAGGCGAACGGTACATCGCCGAAGTATGGGTGACACGTGCACAACGCAGCAACGAAGCGAGCAACAACATCGGCATCGCGTTCCTGGATTCGGCGATCGCCACACGCGACTGTCTCCCTTTGTACATCACGCCGTACGTGAACGAGGAGAAGGTGTTGAAAGGCGGATGGCACAGGGTGAGCGGCGTGTTCGACGCGACCGGCAACGAGCGCTTCCTGATGATCGGCAACTTCTATGGCGATGAGGTGACCGACCATGAGCGGCAACCCGAAGGAGAACGCGGAGCCTACTACTATATCGATGACGTGAACGTACGGATCGCCCCGTCCGGTGCGGACCTCACACCCGAACCGAAGAAGAGCGTTCCACCGCCACCGAAGAAGGTGGTACCCGACCACAGCAGTTCCAAAACGGTGGACATCCACGAAGTGGAACCCGCTGTGGGCACTCGCGTGCGTTTGGACAACGTACAATTCGAGTTCGACAAGGCGACCTTGCTACCCGGTTATGAGGACGAATTGGACAAGCTGGCGGACGTGCTGACGGACTACCCTTTCATGCGCGTGGAGATCGAAGGGCACACCGACGATCAAGGCAGTGACACCTACAATGAAAAGCTCAGCGACGATCGCGCAAAGGCCGTGGTGGAATACTTGGTCGCCAAGAAGGTGGATGAGGAACGACTTTCCTGGAAAGGCTACGGCGAGAGCAAGCCCTTGGTGCCCAACACGGATGAAGCCAACCGGGCCTTGAACAGACGCGTGGAGTTCCGCGTGTTGGAGCGGTGAGGTCCACCGGAAAACAAAAAGTGAGCGGCCCATGGATGGACCACTCACTCTCCGAAAAGCAATTCGGGCCGTGGCCCACCGGTCTCAGGCGTGTGCCGGCTGCTCTTCGATGATCTTGGTCGCAATGTCCAAGATGCGGGTATCGTCCAATGCGACGACACCACCATCGGGACCGCCTTCCAGATGGACGCCCATGGGTTGACCGTTCGGATGGTTGTAGCCCCCGAAATAGTTCCAAACGGTTTCGACGTTCAGGTCGAGTTCCTTGGCGATGCGGTGGATACTCCCATCGGGCAAGTTGTCCTTGATCCGCCGCAACTCGTTGAATGTGATGTTCATGATGGGAAGGTTTGGTTGGTGCGGCATGAAGGTACACCCAACAAAGCCCGAATCCAAGCCCGGATCGGCACGGTC
>JAGQVV010000291.1:4586-4709 GCA_020437805.1 Flavobacteriales bacterium | reverse complement strand
CGATCGATCGCTGGGTATACTACGCTGGTTGGTGCGACAAGTACCAGGCGGTGTTCAGCAGCGTGAACCCGACGAACAGTTCGCACTTCAACTTCAGTGTGCAGGAACCCACAGGTGTGGTGG
>JAGQVV010000291.1:0-4410 GCA_020437805.1 Flavobacteriales bacterium | reverse complement strand
ACCGGTTTCCGCAGCGAATTGATGAAGCCCTTGGTGTCGCACATGGACATCAACGCCGTGGTGGTGGCCGAGGCCACGAAGGAGGAGCGCACCATGCTCGACACGGAGGCGGCCACCAACATGAAGCGCGTGGTGGTCCCCAAGGTGAAGGACTGGATGGGGGACGACGCTCAAGGCCCGTACATGATCCTCGACACGCAAGAGGTGAAGACCACTTGGCACCCGATCGAAAGGGGGCAGGGTGGTGGAGGAGGGTATTGAGGTGCCCTCCATGACCCTCGATCCGCAGGCCGCATTTTCGTCGGCAGGATGATGGAGGGTCCCGCTGTGTGGATGCCGGGTCTGTTTCTCCGGGTTAACTTACCTGCCCAACACCTTCCATATGATCCGGAACCTGATCGCATGTAGCCTGCTGTTCGCCGCTATGCTCCGACTGGAGGCTCAACCCGTCCTCGATGGTTCCTGCGCACCGGTTCCGGGCACGAACTACACGTTGGTCGTGGCCGGGTCCATCGATCTCCCAGGTATGGGGCCGGACCAGGTCTGGAATGCCGCCGGAGCCGTGGTTTCCGGAACGGAACAGATCGGGTTCATTGAAGCGGAGTTGACATTCGCAGGCACCTTTTTTCCGACCGCGGATGTTGCGAATAGCCTTGGTCAGATAGAGACCTTCATCGATATTGCCGATGACGGTCTTTACATCGTAGGCACCTACAACGGCAGCTTCCCGTTCATCAGCACGTACACCGATCCGAACAAGTACCTCCAGTTCCCCTGTGAACTGGGCGATGCATGGACCGATACCTACGCCGGGTCCTATACATACGGCGGTGTCACTTATACGCAGAGCGGAAGTGGTGTGTTCTCAGCGACCGGCTTCGGGTCATTGGTACTTCCTTGGGGCACGGTGACCAACGTGTTGCGCATCGATGCAACGGAGGTCTATTCCGAGACGGGCAACGGGAACTTGTACGAATACGAGGCGGAGGTGAGCTATTTCTACAAGCCGGGTGTAGGTCATTATGTGGCGAAGAGCGCTGATGCATCGACCACCTTCAATGGCAATTCCACGGGCTCGAGCGCGAACTTCGTCTTCTTGGACGGAAGCACGGTCGGCATTCTGGATCAGCCTGACCGGAGCATTGGAATAGAGGTTTACCCGAACCCGGTGGGTAGCAACGCGACCTTGCTGTTCACGGCCGCGGGTGCCCGATCCTTGCAGGTGTTCAATGCCGATGGGAAGTTGGTCTTGGATCAGCCGCTGACCGGTTACGGTGCTGGCCTGCACAAGCTCGGCATCGATGTGCACGGCTGGGCATCCGGTGTGTATTCAGCGGTCCTTCTTGGTGTTGGAGGAGAACGCGGGGTCACCCGCTTCGTGGTGGCACCGTAGGGGTGCGTCGCTCGGAGAGAGCCATCTTTTCGCGCTCTATCGGAGCTTTCCAATGCATGCCACGAAATAGGTCCGACCGCGGAACCATTCCACCTCCATGTGCCCGCCGAGGTCGGCCAGGTGTTCGAGCGGCCGCATGTCCGGATCGCCCAGCACGGTGCGCTCCAAGAACCAACGGATCGCGGGCATCAACGGTCTGGTGATCCATTTCAGTGTTGGCGGAATTTGCGCGTCCAGTACCACCAGACGTCCTCCCGGACGGATGCACCGCCACACGTGGTCCAGGACGCGCGCGGGTTCGCCGAAGCTCGACAGTGCGAAGCTCAACAGCACGGCATCGTAAGGCTCGATCGGGTGGTGGTCCAGGATGTTCATGTGCCGCAATTCCACGTTCCACAGGTCGTGTTCCCGAATGCGATCACGAGCGCGATCCAACATGCCTGTGCTAAGGTCCACGCCCACTACACGTCCTTGATCTCCCGCCGGGGTGGAGATCGCGAGCAGTTGTGGCCCGTGTCCGATCCCCACATCGAGGATACGATGACCCTCCCGGATCCCGAGGCGTTCAACGGCGCGCTTTCGGCATTGCCCAGGGACCATGAACAAGCGCTCGAACAGGCCATAGCTCCGTGCAATGCGATCGAATCGTGCAGCCACCCAACGCGGATCGGCGCGTGGGTTGGGCCTTGCTTCTTTCCCGGTCGTCCGGATCAAGGAAGACATGTCCGCAAGGGGGAGAGGTCCGATCGCATCAACTCAGTGCGATACGACCACGGAGGCCTTCGACCCAAGTCCATCGATGATCGTTTCCACTTGGTACATGCCTGCCGGCCATTCCTGCACTTCCACTAACGCTCGCTGCTCTTGTCCACTGGCCGTCCAGATCAATGCGCCGCTCGCATCGAAGATCCGCACTTCCATGGTACCGATCCGCTTTCCGAACGGGGCTTCGATGATCAACGTATTGTTCGCAGGGTTCGGGTAGGTCAATACTTGGCGCGATGTGGAGGCTACCGCGAAACCGACGGACGAATCGAAGGCATATTCGTAAACGGTCTGGTAAGCGAAGGCGCTTCCACCTTGGCGGTTCGCCACCAGATACAGGTGTGATCCATCGTAGTACATGCCGCGCGGGGACATGTCATTGTCGATGGGCGTATCGGGAAGCTCGATCCATCCGATGTCCTGTTCGTTGGTCAGGTCGTATGCGTAGATCCGCTCCGGGTCGTCGTTCAGGTCGTCGGTCACATAGTAGAGCGTATCTCCCTTCAGCGCGATGCCGTAGGGCTGTTCGCCGTGCAGCGGGACGGTGTCGATGGGTGCGCCACCACCGGGGATCCACTTATAGGCGTATGCGAAGGGGTAAACATCGAAGTCCGGGTAGTACATGGTGTACCATACGGCATCACCATCCGCACAGAGGTCGCCGATCCCGGATGAATTACCACCGATCACGGGCGGGAAGGTCCATGAATTCAGCAGCGCACCGCTCAAGCTCACCTCCTTCAAGGCCGCACCACCGGTGGTGTAGTCCTGCGCGATGAGGTAGGAATTCGGCTTGCGCACGAGGCCGTGGCAATAATTGAAGCCGGTGGTCTGTTGGCCCAGGAGCGTTCCATTGTGATCGCTGAAGTGGATGTTGCCAGCGCCATCGGACCCGAGGAAGATGGTGTCCGGATCCACATGGATACCCCAGAAGCTCTGGTTCACGCCGGGGTAGGGGATGCTGTCAATGAGCACTTGCGCCTGTGCGGGAACAAGCGTGGTCGCGAGGAGGATCGGGGTAATGGGTGTTCTCATCAGAAGGGCTTTGCATGTCCGAAGATAGGAGCGGGCGTGCACGGGGATCCGGACAGGACCCTGCCGTTGCGTACCTTTTGCTCCAACAGGGCTCGCATTCCCAACGAACAGGAACATGAAGGACTTTGATTGGACCCGGTTCACCGTGAAGATCGCCGTGAAGGCGGACCAACGAACAGTGTATGACGCGTGGACGAGCAGTGCCGCGATCGAGCGCTGGTTCCTGAGCAAAGCGGTGTTCCGCAATGACGCGGGTGCGGACCTTGCACCCACCGAGGGCGTGGGCCCGGGATGCACCTATGCTTGGAATTGGTACGGTTTCGATGTCACGGAGCAAGGCCGCATCCTCGGCGCCAACGGCAAAGACCTGTTCCGCTTCACCTTCGCTGGTGCGTGCCCTGTGGAGGTGCGCCTCACCAAGGAGCACGACCACACGGTGGTGACCTTGACGCAATCGGAGATCCCGGAGGACGATGCATCGAAGCGGTCGATCCGCTTGGGCTGCCACACGGGTTGGTCCTTCTTCTTGTTGAATTTGAAGTCCGTCCTGGAGGGCGGCTTGGACCTGCGCAACAAGAACGCGGCATTCACGGGTGTGGTGAACGCATGAGCATGATCACGATCGCGGATCTCGAGAAGGTGCACCTGTGCGTGGGTACCGTGTTGGAAGCGATCGACCTGCCCGAAGCGCGGCGCCCGGCCTACGTGCTTCGTATCGACTTCGGCGCGCTTGGTGTATTGCGCAGCAGCGCGCAGATCACAGCGCTGTACACCAAGGAAGTGCTCGTGGGCAGGCAGGTGATCGCCGTGGTGAACTTCCCGGAAAAGCAAGTGGGCAAAGTGCTGTCACAGTGCTTGGTGACCGGATTTCCCGATGCGAATGGCCATATCGTTCTGGCCGCCGTTGAACGCCCCGTGCCCAACGGAACAAGACTTGTATAGGGCAAGGCCACGGTACTTCTCACACTCCTTGTTTGAACGGCAATACCAACCGGCTGTTGATAACCCGTAGGCAATGGAACGGTGCGGTCACCGTTGTGCAGCCCTACCTTACCATCCGGTAGAATCCCAAAATCCAACCACAATGGCAGAAGTCGAAGCATACTGCGTGAAGTGCAAAGCCAAGCGCAACATGAAAGGTGCCAATGAAGTCACCATGGCCAATGGCCGCAAAGCGATGAAGGGCACCTGTCCCACCTGCGGCACAGGCATGTTCA
>JAGQVV010000034.1 GCA_020437805.1 Flavobacteriales bacterium | reverse complement strand
TACATGGCGGCCGGTGGATTGCCGTTGGCCCGTGCGGGTGCCGTTGCCGATACGGTGCTCGCCGCACTGGACATGCAGGCGTTCATGATCGAACGCGCCCGGTCCCGGCGAGCGAAAGGGTTGGCAGCGTTCGACATGCGCGCTGGGGTCCATACCGGCCCGGTCGTGGCCGGCATCGTAGGGGTGAAAAAGTTCCAGTACGATATCTGGGGTGATACCGTGAACACGGCCAGCCGAATGGAATCCGCCGGTGCTGCGGGCCAGGTGAACATCAGCGGGTTCACCCATGCACTGTTGCAGGAACGGGCCGATGGACTGTTCGACTTCACGCCACGCGGTAAAGTGCACGCGAAAGGAAAGGGGGATATGGAGATGTACTTCGTGCGAAGAAGAATGTTCTCGTCGGAACCGGGCAATGGCCAAGACGCAGCCGACGCCAGCACGTGCGAGGAGCGCCTGTCATGACAGGATGAGGCCCACGCCTCGGATCCCGGGGACCATTGGATGTGCGATGATCCAAAGACCCATGCGGGAGTGCCTTGTCCGTGGGGGTATCCCTAACAACGGATATCCACGTTATCGTTGACGCACGGATCGGACTCCGGGTCATCGACGGATGAAGGGTGTTGGGGTGTCTGGACGGGTCATTGGTCGAAGTGATCAAACCTTTACCGTATTGTTAGGTCAGTGTAATCCGAGGTGGTATACAAAGGCTACTTCGAACCGTAACGCGGCATTGCTTCAACTCATACCCCTGATCCTACCGACCACCCCAGAATGATGAATCGTTCCACACTTTACCTGTCAACGGCGCTGATCATTGGTACGGCGCTGCCTAGCCACGCTCAGTTCGACGGATTCGTACTATACAACAACCAGAACCAGAGCACCTCCTATCTGATCGATGAGGATGGCCAGATCGCACACACGTGGTCCTTACCGTCGAACGCCAATTATGCCATGGCGCTGAAGCCGGACGGGAACATCGTTCGGGGGGCGGTGAACCAAGGCAACGTGCTCAACGGTGCGGCCGTGGGCGGTAAGGTGCAGGAATTCACCCCATCGGGTGAGTTGGTGTGGGAATTCGTGTACTCCAGTTCAAGCTATGTGACGCATCATGACCTGTGCTTGATGCCGAACGGGCACGTGCTGTTGACCGCATGGGCCGTGCAGACGAATGCGGCCCTGCAGGCTTTGGGGTATACCGGGACCCAGGCCAAGTGGCCCACGCGCATCATAGAGGTCGAACAGAACGGCACCGGAGGTCAGATCGTGTGGGAATGGAACATGCTGGACCGTTTCATCCAATACGTGGATCCGAACAAACCGAACTACATGCCCATCGCCGATCATCCGGAGCGTATGAACATCAATGTTGTCACCTCCGGAGGTGGTGGTGGCCCGGGCGGTGGCGGGGATTGGTTCCACGTGAACGGGATCGACTACAACGCGGAATTGGACCAGATCGCCTTCAGCTCCCGCTTCCTGAGCGAGATCTTCATCATCGATCACAGTACCACCACGGCCGAAGCCGCTGGCCATACCGGAGGGAATTCTGGAATGGGCGGCGACTTCCTCTACCGTTGGGGCAAGCCGGCCAACTACGGAACACCGGGTACACAGACCATTGCCGGAGCCGTGCACGATGTGCGTTGGATCAAGGCGGGAAGGCCGAACGCCGGTTACCTGCAATTCGTGAACAACGTTGGCGGACCCGGGAACAGCACCACGATCGATGCAGTGGACCCGGAGCGCGAAGGATATCTATATCCACGTGTGGCTGGTATGGCCTACGGACCGGCCTCGAACGATTGGAGGCACTCGTGCTTGGCGAATTCCGCGGGACAGAGCGCCTCGGACCGCATGCCGGATGGCAACACCTTCGTAGCCCTGTCCGATGCGTACATGTATGAAGTGGATGATCAAGGAACCGTGGTGTGGCAATACAACGCGAGTCCTCAGAAAGCCTTCCGTTATACGTGCGACGATCCTGGCATCATCGCACTTCTCGGTGAGAACCCCTGCGGCCTCACCACCGGTATTGCGGCCAACGATAGCCATGGGGCTGTTCAGTTGTACCCCAACCCGGCCAATGGTATCGTAACACTGGGCGGCCTTGCTCGGAAGGAGGTGGAGAGCGTGGTGCTCATGGACGCTACCGGGCGTGAGGTGATGGATGCCGGACAAAGCATGCAATTGGACGTAAGTGACCTCGCACCTGGCATCCACATCGTGCGTGTTCGCTTGCTTACCGGGGAATTATTCGTGGAACGGCTCGTGGTCGAACACTAAGGTCGCGTGAGGTACTCGTGGTCCGTATTCCTGGTCCTTGCGCTCTTCGCGCAGGTCCGGTCGTATGCGCAAGAGGACCTCTACGACCTCGGCTCCGTGCGGGAGATCCGTCTCTATTTCGCGGAAGAGAACTGGAGCGACCTGCTGGACACGCTTTACCTCCAAGGGGATGATCGGCTCATCGGGGATCTCGAGATCGACGGTATCCGCTATCCGGATGTGGGAGTGCGCTACAAAGGCTTCAGCTCCTACAGTTCATCCCGCGCAAAGAACCCCTTCAACATCAAGCTGGACCACATCCATCAAGGACAGGACCATCAAGGATACGAGAAGTTGAAGCTGAGCAACGTGATCCAGGATCCATCCTTCCTGCGGGAAGCGATGTCCTACGAGGTGGCCCGCAAATACATGCCAGCGTCCGAGGCGGGGTTCGCGAACGTGTACGTGAACGATGTCCTCATCGGACTATACACCAACGTGGAGGACGTGAGCAAGGAGTTCGTGGAGAAGCACTTCGGATCACGCGACAATGCTTTTGTGAAGGGCAATCCAACAACGGTGGACCTGAACGGGGAGAACTCGAACCTGAGCGATACACCGGGAAGCGACCCGGAGGCATACCACGATCTGTACAGCTTGGAGTCGGATGAAGGGTGGGAGGAGCTGCTGGAGCTGATCGATGTGTTGAACAACGACCAGGCCGCTATCCCCGAAGTATTGAACGTGGACCGTGCCCTCTGGATGCATGCGGTCAACTACACGCTCATCAACTTCGACAGCTACGTCGGGTACGCACAGAACTATTACTTGTACAAGGATGATAATGGCCGATGGAATCCCATCCTATGGGACCTGAACATGTCCTTTGCGAGTTTCCGCTTGACGGATGCATCGCTCCATTGGAACGGGTTCAGCATCGCCCAAGCGATCACGATGGATCCGTTGAACCACGTCCAGAGCGTATCGGTACAACCCCGACCGTTGATGCGTGAGTTGTTCGAGAACGACACGTACATGCGCATGTACCTCGCTCACATGCGTACGATCCTCAACGAGAATTTCGCCAATGGCGCGTACTACGATCGGGCACTTGCATTGCGGGATCTCATCCGGCCGCACGTGCTGGCCGACACCAATAAATTCTATTCGGACGCGGATTTCGAGAGCAACCTGGACCAGACGGTGTCCGACGTGGTGGATTATCCCGGCATTGCCCAACTGATGGATGCCAGGAACACGTATCTGCAAGGTCGGCCCGGGTTCTCCGGACAACCGACCATCGAGGCTGTGGCACATTGGCCGGAAGAGATCACGGTGGGTGGCGAGGTGGAGATCACGGCGCGGATCGTCGCGTCTGACAGCGCTTTCCTGGCGTACCGATGTGCCCCCAATGGCCTGTTCGAGCATGTGGAAATGCGCGATGATGGCCAGAACGGCGATGGCAGCGCCGGTGATGGCATGTTCGGGGCCAGGGTAACGGCATCCACCAACTTGGTGGAGTTCTACATCTACGCGGAGAACGCAACGGCCGGCGCCTTCTCACCTGAACGTGCAGCGTACGAATTCCATTCGTTCACGACACGCATCACGACGGGTGCGCTGGCGATCAACGAGATCAAAGCGTATACCGAAGGCACCGGAACGAGCGATTGGATCGAACTCTACAATGCTGGAGGGTTCCCACTTTCAACCGCAGGGCTATACCTTTCGGATGACCCTGCGGATCCAGCGAAGTGGGCGATGCCCGTGCAGGTGGTGGCGCCCGGTGAGTACCTCGTCGTTTGGGCAGATGGCGAACCCGATCAGGGTGCTGACCACGCGAACTTCAAGCTCGATGCCGAGGGCGAATCGCTGCTCCTGTCCTATGCCGATGGCACCATCATCGATCAGGTGCAGTACGGTTCGCAATACCCCATGTCCACGACCGGGCGCTATCCCAATGGCACCGGCTCCTTCCGTGAATTGTATCCGACACTTGGTGCGGTGAACACGAACGATGGTTCCGCTGACCTGGATCGGCACATCCGCATTTTCCCCAATCCCACAGCGGGCGATCTCCACCTCATCGTGGATGAGAACGGTCCCTTCGAACTGCGTGTGATCCGCTCCGATGGCGCGATCCTCACGCCGGAATACAGCCTTTCCGGTGACGGCCTCGTCACCATCAACGCGCTCAATTTCGGAGCCGGGGTCTACGTCCTCGAGCTTCAATCACCCAGCACGACCACACGGACCACATTCGTATCGATCCAATGAGACACCTATCCACCTTCGCAGCGCTCCTCTCCGGCCTTTTCCTCTTCGCACAGGACTTCACCACGTGGACCACGGATGATGGGCTGCCGACCAACAACCTACGGGACGTGGCGGTAGCCGCTGACGGCACGATCTGGCTTGCCACGCAATCCGGGGTCAGCGCGTTCGACGGAAGCACCTTCGAAACGCACACCACCACGAGCCATCCGGGATTGGCGACGAATGACGTGATGGCGATCGAGGTCACTGCGAACGGCGATGTATGGGCGGGTACCGACCTCGGCGTCAGCGTATTCGACGGTACGAGCTACACCACCTATACCACGGTCGATGGCCTGAGCGACGACCAGGTCAAGAACATCAAGCAAGCACCGAACGGCGATGTCTGGTTGGGCACGATCAACGGCGCAACGCTGTACAGTAACGGCACCTTCACCGCGTTCGGCAGTCCGGATATCCCCTTTGGTGGCGTGCAGTACATCGCATTCGCCGACAATGGGAACGTATGGTTGGCGGGCGGTCTCGGTGGTATCATCATCTACAACGGAAGCACCTTCAGCACAATGACCACCGCGAACGGCTTGTTGTCGAACCGGATCCGGAGCATCGCCATCGATGCGGCCCAGAACAAATGGGTGGCCACCGCGCAAGGGATATCCACCTTCGATGCCCTGGATCAGCATAGTGGTGATCACACCCGCCCCTTCATCCTGCCTGCTCCGGATACCTTGAACCCCGCAACGGATATCGTGATCGATGGTCAAGGCACGGTCTGGTCCGGCATCTATGTGGACTATCTCGTTACCGAAGGCGGTGTATCGGCCTACAACGGTTCCGGGTGGACGCAGTATGAGGAAGTGGATGGGCTCGCTGGTCCGAACGTCCGTCGCTTGGCGGTCGATGCCGAGGACGCGGTCTGGGTCACCACGAGCACGGGCTTGACGCGGATCACATCACCGAGCATCGGCCTGAACGAACGCTCGGTCGATCCACTGTTCTCCTTGTATCCGAACCCGACCTCGGATCGCGTGAACCTCGAGATCGCCATGGAGGGAATGGTGCAAGTGCAGCTGTTCGACATTGGCGGGCGCTTGCTTCGGTCGGACGCTTCGAACGGCCGTCTCATCCTCGACGTCGCTGACCTGAGCATCGGCACTTATTTCGTGCGGATCGGGAACCGTGTGGAGAAGCTCGTCGTGGCGCGATAGAGCGTGCTCCCTTCACGCAAGCAGCTTCAGCGGTGGGGAGGGGCCAATGGTCCTTTGCCCTCCCATGCTTCCACCTGTTGCACATCCCCGAGCCGGATCAGCACCGGGAAGGGTAGGTGGCGTTCGAACTGCACGTCCAACTTGCAGAAGATGCCGAGCCCGGAATACGTGTAGCCGCCCGGAATGGCAGGAAGATGATCGGCCGAAAGTGGCAAGACAGCAAGTGCGTTTCCCACCACGGTGTTCGCTGTGTGAGCGGTGTTCACATACGTCCTTTCATGAAAAGGACGCTCGCTGATCAAGGCCTGGGCAGCAACAGGTTCAACGGAAAGGAGCGTCGCGCAAGCGAGCACCAACCTGCACGGTCCTGATAGCAACGCGGAAAGCGATCTCATGCCGGCCGGGCGTTCGCGGCGCGCTCCATGGCACCGGTGGCATCCGCATACGTGATCCCGAAATGCGCTGAGACATCCACGCATTTCCCGTTCCGGATCACGAGGCTCTGGGGCGACTCATGCTGCACACCGTAGCGCTGCTCGATCGTATCGGAAATGGAACGGTACCGCAAGAGGTCCAGGAAATAGACCATGTGCCTCGCGTCATCGTCCACGGACCAAGCGCGTTCCAATCGACCGAGCGCCGCACTGCTGATGCTGCATCGCGTGCTGTGCTTGAAGATCAACACCGGTCGATCCGCGGAGATCGCGTCGATCGCATCCAGTTGCGCCATGTCGTTCAGTTCGATCCACTTCATGTTGCACGAATATCCGGAAACCCTACTTTGCTTTCGTACCGGTGACGATAATGTCGTCATTACCCGGAGCCGTTCCTTTCACACTTGATCCATGCATTCCCATGTAACAGCACACGTTCCATTCCACACCAACGTACAACAAGCCCATCATGTTCCTCCAACAAGCCCGATCTTCGAGGCCATGACCGCCGAAGCGAACTTGGAGACCACCGAGATGACCGCGCTCGCAGCCCGCTTCGTCAATAGTACCGCACGGCACGTGTTCCTGACAGGCAAGGCCGGGACGGGCAAGACCACCTTCCTGCATCAGCTCGCGCGGAGCACCCATAAACGCTACGTGATCCTCGCGCCCACGGGCATCGCCGCGCTCAATGCGAAGGGCGTCACCATCCATTCGCAATTCCTGTTGCCCTTCGGGTCCTTCGTTCCGGAACGTCGCCTGCCGGATGGCATTCCCGAATACGGCCGCTTCCATGATCGCGATACCCTCACACGTCGCCATCCGCTCAATACCGTACGTCGCAACGTGCTGCGTGGTATCGACCTGCTCATCATCGATGAAGTGAGCATGCTTCGCGCGGACCTGCTCGATGCCATCGATCATCGGATGCGCAGTGTACGAGGGGTCTACGACAAGAGCTTCGGTGGTGCGCAGGTCCTTTTGATCGGCGATCTGCATCAGTTACCGCCCGTGGTCAAGGACGAGGAATGGCACGTGTTGCGACGGTGGTACGCAAGCCCTCACTTCTTCGAGGCGCGCGTGATCAAGGAGGCTGGCTATGCGCACATTGAACTCGACAGGATATTCCGGCAGCAGGATGCAGAGTTCATCGAGATCCTCAATAACCTGCGGAACAATACCGTGACCAAAGGGGATGTGGACGCCCTGAACACCCATTGCAAGGCCAACATCCCGAAGAGCGAACAGGAAGGCGTCATCACCCTTACCACCCACAACCGCAGTGCGGATGAATTGAACCGGAACGCCTTGGCGCAACTCCCCGGCAAGCCCTACCATTTCAACGCCAAGGTGGAAGGCGATTTCCCCGATAGCATGCACCCCGTGCTCAGCGAATTGGTGCTGAAGGAAGGCGCGCAGGTCATGTTCATCCGCAACGATCCGGAGAAGATGTACTTCAACGGCAAGCTCGCCAAGGTCATCAAGGTGGAGGATGGATCGGTGAAGGTGGAGATGGAAGGCCCCGTGCATGGCGTAATGCAGGAGTATGTGTTGAAGAGGGAGCTCTGGGAGAACAAGCGCTATACCGTGGATCCCGTCACCAAGGACCAAGAGGAGGAGATCCTCGGGACCTACGAACAGTACCCTGTGAAGCTGGCTTGGGCCATCACCGTGCACAAGAGCCAAGGCCTCACCTTCGACAAGGCCATCATCGATGTGGGCAGCGCCTTCGCGCCGGGGCAGGTGTACGTGGCGCTTTCCCGTTTGCGCTCCTTGGATGGCCTGATCCTGCGCACACGCATCGACCCGTCCGTAGTGGCCACGGACAAGGATGTGATGGCCTTCAACGAACGGGGCCACCTTCAGCAGCCCCTACCGGAACAATTGAAGGAGCAGCAGCGACAGTACCTGCAAGCCGTGCTCACCAGCACCTTCGACCTCGGGGATCTCATGAAGAAGGTCGGCTTCGCGCAAAAGGACCATGTGGAAGTGAACGAGTTCGAGGACGACAGCATGAAGACGGCCCTTTCGCGTTTCGCGGAAAAGCTGCGCGCCGAGGAGTTGAACACAGCTACATACCAAACCCAGCTGCTGCGTTTGCTCGCCGCGGATGATCGCGATGCCCTGCTCTCACGCATCGAAAAGGGGAGTGCATACTATGGAGGGATCCTGAGGGATGGCATGAAGGACCTTTTGCAGCACTTGGCCCAGGTGGAGCAGTTGAGCCGCACGAAGGAGTATGCCAATGACCTGCGCGAGATCGACGGCATGTTGGTGAAGAAACTCGCGATGATCGGCAAAGCGGCCTACGTCACGACATGCATCCTGAACGGAGAAGAGATCAAGAAGCGGTCCGATCTGGACAAGGACCTCAACGACCAGCGAATCAGCTTGGTCACGGAGATCGGTCAGTGGGCGGCGGAGAACAAGCCGAAGACCACCACCAGGACCGGTCGCAAGCGAACGCGCACCGAGGATGGGGTTTTCGTGACGAAGCCCAAGAAGGCGAAGGGCAAGAAGATCAAAGGGGAGACCTACCTGAAGACCTATGTGCTTGTGAAGGAAGGCAAGGACGCGGCCGCGATCGCAGCGGAGCGTCAATTATCCGTTGGAACGATCCATGGCCATTTCGCAAAGGGCGTGGGTGAAGGCGTGCTGGACATCAGGGAGGTGATGGACGATGCCACGCGCGACACCATCGGCAACTGGATGCGCGAGAATGCGGACAAGGGCACCAACGATGCCCGTGCCCGGTTCGGCGAAACATACAGCTATGGTCAGTTGCGGATCGTGCAGGCCTGGTTGAAGCTGGAGGAGGGCAGCTGAGCAAGGCCTATCCGGGCTGCGCACCCAAGCTCCTCATCATCTCCCCGATCTCGGCGTAGCTGCTCGGAGCCAGTTCCACCTTCACTTTCCCGGTAGGTCCCACCGGCTCCAAGCTCACATGGGCTTGTCCGTCGATCACGGCGTAGGCCATGACCATGGCAGGCTCTGAGCGTGCAACAGGTTGCGAGAAATGATCGCCACCGCCGATGCGGCCCAAGGCCATCATGCTGCGGATGCGGGTGAACACCAGGAACACCTGTGCATCATCCACCGTACAACCCTGCGCGATCACGCTATGCTTCTGCTCCGCCGGGACATTGTAGAAGCGATCGCAGTTGATCCAGCCCAGCTTCGCGGTACTGAACACGTAGGCATTCAGCCCACCGACCTCAGCTGTCCCCAAGCTGTCCGAGGTGAAGGCGTAGCGCTCCATGCTTGCCTCGCGAACGGCCCGCCAATTCGCAACAGCTGAATCGTGTTCGGCACGCAACGGGACCATCATCGCATTGTAGCGCGCTCGGGCGGGCTCGCTCACCTCTTTGTTCCATGTTTCGAATTCGGCCACTTTCTGCGCATCCCATTGGATCTTGCGCTCGTGGTAACGTTCCAGCCGTTCGGGGTAGGTGGAACATTCCGTAGTGTAGCTCGCCAGGCGCTTTTCGTACCGCTTCACACGGAGCTCATGTTCCTTCAACGCTCGCTCGTATCGCGCATCCGCGGCGGCCCGTGCCTTCCCCGGAAAGAGGAAGGACCACCAAGGCTTCTGGGCTTGGTAGCTCTCCTTGCGCGGCTCGATGGGTTCCCGGGGCAGCACGGGTTCAACAGGCTTCATGGGCCTTCCTTTCTGGCTTTCGGAATAGGATGGGAACTTGAACGCCAGGCGCGGTGGGGTCGGATACATCGGTTCGATCCATCGGGTAATGGTCCCGGAAACGATCGGCTGCGCGGTGCTCGTCCAGTCGTCTCCATCGTCGCTCAGGAACAGTTCCATGCCTTCCTCCTTGGCTTCGGTCGGTATCGCGACCTCCATCGGGTCGGCCGACGCGATCCGCAGTTCGGCCCCGGACGCGTCCGTAGCCATAACCTTCAGCATGCCGCCCGTCTCCAACATCCGCTCGCCACTCCGCGTGCTCAAGCGGTGTGCAAGCATGCTCTGTAGTCCTAGCGCTTCGGTGAGTTCCACTTCCACATCGCCTTTCGCGGGTCGACCCATGGCATCCACCAGGGATCCCGCTTTGATCTTCAACTGCGTACCGGCGGTGCCCTGGATCACTTGGTCCTTCGTCGGGTCGATGGTGAAATACTGGACGGAACCCTCCATCAAGGCCTTTCGCAGTTCTTCGGTATCCGAGTACACATGCCGCTCGAAGGTGACCTCCACCCGGCGGTTCTGCGCCATGCCGTGCTCACTGGCATTGCTCGCGGTCGGCGCACGTTCGCCTGATCGGTCGATGCGCACAAGCTCCGGATCGGCACCGTGCTCGATCAGGAACAGGCGCACCTTTTCGGCCCTGGCTTCGGAGAGCGATTCGTTGTAATCCAAGGATCCGTCGCTATCCGTGTGGCCGTGTACCGTGAACGCGTAATCGCCCTTCAATTCGAGCATCCGAACGAAGCTTCCCAGTTCTCGGATCGCCTCGTCGGTAAGGGTGCTGCGGTCCTTCTCGAAATGAACGAGCAGGTCATGGCGCGTTATGGCGCCATGTGCTGAAAGCATACAGGAAATGAACAGAAGGAGGAAGATGCGTGCCATGTCCAAGGTGCATTTGAAGGTTCAACAGGATCAAGGGGACTTCTATTGTGCCCCACATCCTTAATGCACCCACCTCGAAAAGGTGACCCCGCTGCTGCTTCGGGATGTCCCGATCGCTGGTCGCGCAGGACCGGTTGACGGGTGTTCCATCGCACGGGCCATCCCTTCACCCATCTTTATTTCCACGATCGAGGCGGAATACCAGCATATTCGACCTACCTTGCGCGCTTAACAACTCAGTACAGTACAATGGCAAGTGGTAAAGTAAAGTTCTTCAACACGGAGAAAGGTTTCGGTTTCATCACCCCGGATGAGGGTGGCAAGGACGTGTTCGTCCACAAGACCGGTACCACCGAAGCCCTTTGGGAAGGTGATTCCGTCACCTACGAAGTGGAGCAAAGCCCGAAGGGCCTGAACGCTGTGAACGTGCGTAAGGCCTAAGGCCCCAACTACGATCCTTCTGCGACGCCCCGGCCTTGGTCGGGGCGTCTTCACGTTCAGGCCAAGGGGTCCGCGAGTATGAGCTCCGGGTATTCGAATGCATCGCTCGCACCTTCCCTGTTCCCGACACCATCCTTTCCAAGCAGTGTGCGCACAGGGTGTGCATCCATCGCCTCAGGCGGATAGGGGCGTATCAAAGCCTGTATCGCAGCCTCATCACCGGTGTTGTTCACCGGCGCCAGCCAAGCATCCTCCTCCTCTTCGGTCAGGATCACCGGCATGCGCGAGCCTTCCGCCCCGGTCTTGTTGTGGATCCGCTTCAACAGCTCGTTCGCCTCGGTGGTCACGATGCTGAATGTCCGCAGCACTTCGCCGCTGTCCTTGTCCTTCCATTCCTCCCACAATCCCGCAAGCGCGAAGTGATCGCGTTCCTTCAGGTGGATGAAGTATGGATAGGCGCGCTTGTCGAAATGGTGGTGCTCGTAGAATCCCTCTACATGGACCAGACAACGTTTGCTCTTCGCCGAGTTCCGGAACGAGGGCTTCTCGAAGATGGTCTCGCCCCGCGCGTTCAGGGTCCGATCCCAGAGCGAGGTGGCCTGTGCGTGGTCTTTGGTCCAAGCGGGGACCAGGCCCCAAAGTGAGAGCTGCGGATCCCGTGGTGCATCGTTGGTATAGATCACCAACCGTGGGTGGGCGAAGGCATTCGCGAAATGAAGATCGAATTCAGGAAAGGGGTTCAGGAGATTCGCCAGCTTCCCAGCTGCTTCCTTGTTACCCCGGCTCTTGGCGATCCGCAGGGCCATTTCGGTTCGGGCCTTCACGCCGTAGCACATGCGCAAGGGTCGTTCACGCCAGAAGGTACATCGTCGCGCTCACCAACCAAGTGAGCAGGAAGGTGAAGTAAGCCAGGCGAAGAGGCAGGTATTTCCGGCGGGAGATGAAGCGACCATGCGCGTGCAATTCCTCCAGAATGGCCTCGTGCGTATGTGGCGGTGAACGCAATACGGTGGCCATGTGCCGCTTGTACTCGTCGATCGTCAACGGGATGAAGTTGGTGAAGAACAAGAGGTTCCTCGGTACCGTGTTCGACCCGGTGTCCGGCTTTTCCGTGAAGCGGAGTGGCGCTTTCGGCAGGGTGGAGTAGGCGCTGAAGAGAATGGTGATCAGGGATCCGATGGCGATCACCCAGAACGGTTCCTTATGCCCTACGAATTCATGGTTCGACACCTTCACCAAGGCGAACTGCAGCATCACTGCGGAGAGCGTGAGGATCAGATTCGCCTTGAGATCGCTCATCTGGCTTATCGCCATCAGATTCATCCGGCTTTGCGTCAGCACATAGTCACGATGGTCCGCGGTATACGGGTCCACATCGTCATACTGCTTCGGCGGTGGCGGCAATGCCTGCTTTTTCGCTTGGATGGCATTCGCGGGAAGCTTCTGTTCCTCGATGCCTTCTTGGTCTTCGCTCATCGCACTTTCAATAGGCTACGTACTTGTTGCCTCGATCCGTTCTGCATCCGTGCATAGTACACACCCGCTTGCTGTTCGCCAAGGTCCGCATCCACGGTGTGTGTGCCGGCCGCTATTTCCTTGTTCAATACCGTTGTGATCAGTTGCCCCTGTTCATTGAACACCTGTAGCAGGATCGGCCCGCCGAAGGTGGTGAATCGCAAGGTGGTGCGTTCCACGAAGGGGTTCGGGAAAACCTGCAGCAGATCATCACCGGCGCGTTGGTTCAACGCATGGATGTCCGTGCTGATGCAACCGCCGGGGTTGATGATGTTCAACGGCTGGAAGGTGTCGAGCAGGATGTCGTTCACATCGGAGGTGTCCAGGCAGAACCAGTCCTTCAGCACAGAGGCGTACACCGAGCGGAAGTCATACTGCATCGCCGTGTTCGTGTTGTACGTACTGTTCGTCGGGATCTCGGGGTTGTTGCCGAGCATGCCGGGGATCACGTTCGTACCGAACAGGAACATCGGTTGTGCGCTACCGTGGTCCGTTCCCAATGATGCATTGCTCACGATCCGTCGTCCGAATTCGCTGAAGGTCATTCCCATCACACGGTCCTCAAGGCCCAGCAGTTGCAGGTCATCCTGGAAGGCGTGGATGGAATCGCTCAATCCTTGCAGCAGGGTTGCATGAGTGCCGAGGCGATGGTCGCTGGCCTCCACCTGCGAGGCATGCGTGTCGAAGCCGCTCATGCTCACCCAGTAGATCTTCGTCCTCAGGCCTCCGCAGATCAACTGCGCCACGATCTTCAACGCCTGGGCCAGTTCCGCACCAGGCTCGTTGCCAGTGGGGTACTGTGTGCTCAGGTTGCAACCCGATACCGCCGCCGCCTCGATCACATCGCCATAGAGGTCGGTTTGGCGCTGCACGGTGCGGATGTTCGCCAGCTTCGCGCCCTTGCAATCCGGTGTCACCGGGTCGATGTACTGGTTGCCGGTAAGGTCAAGCGGGTCGTTCGTATTGTTCACGCTCACACCCATGCTCACACCCATGTGTTGAAGGCCCGGGCCTATGAAGCCGCCCACACGGATCGCCAAGGGGTCGGGCATGGCCGTGTTCGGGTAGCCCGCCGGATAGTTCGGGTATTCACTGCTCAGGTAGCGTCCCGCCCAACCGGTGCTCAGGAGCACACCCGCATCAGAGCCGGTCTCATAGATGTCCGTCGCACGGAAGTGGCTGAAGTTCGGCTGCGGATAGCTCACACCCTGCACTATGGAGAGCTTGCCGTCCTGCCACAGGTCCTGGAGTCCACCAAGTGCAGGGTGCAGCGCGGTGTTCGGCAAACCCGTCAACGACAGTGTCTGGTCCGATGGGATCAGGACATGCGGACGGAACTGGCTCAACAGGTCGTAGCGGTCCAAGGGGATCACCGTGTTCAAGCCGTCGTTCCCGCCGAAAAGTTGCACGATCACAAGCACGCGGTCCTCCGCCAAGCTGTTCTGCAACGCGCTCAAAATGGGGTTGCTCATGCCGCGTACGGCGAACCCACCTATCGTCGCCATGGATCCCGCACGTAGGAATTTCCTTCTGTTCATCGGGTCAATGGAGTTGTGTTTCACCGGCCTTGGACATGTCCATGAAGA
>JAGQVV010000290.1 GCA_020437805.1 Flavobacteriales bacterium | reverse complement strand
GTGATCTCGAAGGTCACTCCTTCCCGAACGAGCTTTTCCTCCGGGACGAGTTCACGCAACACCCGCTCCGTGTTCATGAAATCGACCACGAATCGCCCGCCCGGACGCAGGCACCCGAAAACGGCCCGGAAGACGCGATGGTCATCCTCCCGATCATCGAAATAACCCAAGC
This sequence comes from Flavobacteriales bacterium, assembly GCA_020437805.1. Taxonomy (GTDB): domain Bacteria; phylum Bacteroidota; class Bacteroidia; order Flavobacteriales_F; family PHOS-HE28; genus PHOS-HE28. Next base: position 1,896 of record JAGQVV010000290.1, on the reverse strand, counting down.
TGGTGAAGAGGCAGCACGCTGCATCGAATGCGTTTTCAGCGAGCGGTTCACGCATGTCGTGGACGAATAGACTGGCTTCAGGCACCTGCTTTCGCGCTTCCTCGATGCTCGTTCGTGATATATCCACACCGGTCATCTTCATGCCACGGTCCGCGAAGAGCCGGGTGTGTCTCCCTCTGCCACAAGCAAGATCGAGGACTTCCGCACCAACGCCCAATTCCCATCGACCCAGGATGGCCTCGACCCAGGCCAATGCTTCCCCCGCATCCCTATGCCCGTATAGCAAGGAATAGTAGCGCGTACCGAACCATCGTGTGAACCAGCCCATGACATCCCCGAAGGGCTGGCGAAAGTACTTCGGTGGAGCGGGTTGACAATTCCGTGGATAACTCCTTTACGGACCCACCGCCTTTCCGGGGTCGGATCATTCTCTTTGTCCTACAACGCTTCAAGCCACTAGCACCTTTCCATGCTCGATCGGATCAAGGACCTGTATGATGAAATGGAGAAGCAGCGGGTGATGCTGTCCTTCAAAGGGTCCCTGAGCCCTGAATTGATCACGGCCCTCTTGGGTCTCGTGGAGGGGAAGATGGAGCACATCGAGAAGGACCCTCGGACACGAAAGAAGGTCTTCAATGTGGTGATGGAATGCCTCCAAAACCTTTACCACCATCATTCCAAGGGTCCATCAGGCCCCCCCGAGGACCAAGAACACCCGGAACCGAACGGCGTAGTGATGATCGCTCATATGCCCCAAGGCTACTCAGTGCTCACCGGCAACTTCATGGCCGGGAACGAGGTGGAACGTCTCAAGGGCCACTTGGATCGTATCAATTCGCTGCCCCCGGACCAGCTTCGCGAATTCTACAGGGAAACATTGGCCGATGGGAACTATTCCCGAAGTGGCGGTGGCGGACTTGGCATGATAGACATCGCGAGAAAGAGCGGTGGTAAATTGGAATACGGATTCGTCCCCTTGGACAAGGACAGTGCCTTCTTCAGCCTGAACGTCAACGTGCCATCATAGATAGCTTCCAAAATGCCCAGCTTACAACTACAAGGGTCGCCCAAGACCCCCCACGTGAATTTCGATCCGGAGACGGGTCTGCTCGAACTGAAGGGAAGGAGCATCCCGGAGAATTCCATCGACTTCTACAAACCCCTCATTGATTGGTTGGACCAATACGGTCGGGCACCGAAAGCCAAGACCGCTCTTCACGTGCAATTGGAGTACTTCAACACGAGTTCATCCAAGTGCATCCTGGACCTGTTCAAGAAGCTCGAAGGCATCCGTGCCACGGGGAATGAGGTCACCGTGCTCTGGCATTACGAGGCGGATGACGAGGACATGTTGGAAGCGGGCGAGGACTATGCCGGGATCATCAACATCCCCTTCAAGATGATACTCATCGCCGAGGTGGACGGCAACGCCTGACCACGCGATCAGTAAGGATCCCGGGCCGGAAGCAGCTCGATCACTTTCGGAAAGAGTTCGAAGTACAAGGCCAAACCCAGGACCAGGGACATTGCCCAAAGCAGCATCGTATTGGCCCACAACGTGGGGATACGGACCCCACCGGTCCACTTCGCCGGTGCATAGAAGTGCGCTCCCAATAGACCGCTGCGGGCGGGCTCCAAATAGATCGGATCGTTCTTCTGCACGAGTTCCCCTCTATCCGCTACGATGACATTGACATCGTTCTTGTTGGTCACCGCATCGCTTAGGCTTTCGTTGCGGTAGCGGTCAAGGAGGGCGAAGTATGCCGTTCGCAGTTCGGGCGTGGCCGTCATCTCAGCGATCCGTGCCTCCTTTTCCGCTTCGGCTTTCTTGTACACGCTCCGATAGTGTCTTGTCAACACGTCCAAACTGGCCTCCAATTCGTCCAGGACATCCGT
>JAGQVV010000289.1:1223-10419 GCA_020437805.1 Flavobacteriales bacterium | reverse complement strand
TGCTGTTCAGCGGATCGGTGTGTGTGCCCACCATCCGGGGCGGTGATCCGGAGTTGGGATCCATCACACTTCCCGAAGGCTTCAGTATATCCATCTATGCCAAGGGCGTTACCAATGCCCGCGCCATGTGTTGGGGTGATAAGGGAACCCTGTTCGTTGGCTCACGCGGTGAGGGGGTGGTGCATGCCGTGGTGGACCGCGATCATGACGGCACCGCGGATACCGTGTTCGTCGTTGCCAAGGACCTGCGCATGCCTGTGGGCGTGGCATTCCGCAACGGCGACCTGTACGTGAGCGCCGTCAGCAGCATCCTCAAATTGGAGAACATTGAAGAAAGGCTGGATGACCCGCCCACCCCGAGCTTGGTGACGGACATGTTCCCGGACGATGGCCATCACGGTTGGAAGTTCATCGCCTTCGGTCCGGACGACATGCTCTACGTGCCGGTGGGTGCGCCCTGCAACAATTGCTTGAGCGAGGATCCCATCTTCGCATCCATGACGCGGATGGACCTGGACGGCGGCGATCCGGAGATCATCGCGCACGGTGTGCGCAACACGGTCGGGTTCGATTGGGACCCGCGGACCGGCAAGCTTTGGTTCACTGAGAACGGACGTGACATGATGGGGGACGACCTGCCCAACTGCGAACTGGACCGTTTGGACAGCGCAGGCCAACACTTCGGTTACCCGTTCTGCCATGAAGGCGACGTGCCCGATCCGGAGTTCGGCGAAGAGCGTAATTGTTCCGAGTTCGTCCCTCCTGTGGCCAAATTGGGTCCACATGTGGCGCCACTGGGCATGCGTTTCTACACGGGCACACAATTCCCGGAGAAGTACCGCAATGCGATCTTCATTGCCGAACATGGCAGTTGGAACCGCTCCACCCCCATCGGCTATCGGGTCGCCGTGGCCTACCCCGCCGCAGATGGATCGGTGAGCACCGAGATCTTCGCCGAAGGCTGGCTGGAAGGGTCCAAGGCCTGGGGTCGACCGGTGGATGTATTGGTAGCACCGGACGGTAGCCTGCTTGTAAGCGATGATCATGCGGACCTGATCTATCGGATCTCGTACGCGATGCCGTAGCGATCCGGTGGATCAATGCTGCACATGAAGCATTTCTTCGGTGCGCACCTGTGACCTTTTCCGGACCCACCGTCAGAATTGACGATGGATGGGCCGAGGAAGGGAGAGTCCGAGGTCCGGCCGTCCGGGAAGCGCCTTCGGGCGCTTCTTGTCATTGGTACGGTCCGTGTTCCATTTTTCATCCTGCACCTGTTGATGAACCGAGCATAGAGGACGTCGATCCGCCACGACCGGGACCGAAATTCGCAGCATGAAACGTTTGTTGCCATTCGCATTCCTCCTCTTCGGCCATTCTCTTTCGGCACAGGATAGCGGCTTCGGCTTGGGCATCATGTTGGGTGATCCCACGGGCATTACCGGCAAGGGGTGGATCGGGGGCGACAGGGCCATCGACTTCGGCGTCGCTTGGAACTTCGCCTACAGTGGCTCCTTCCACCTTCATGGTGATTACCTCTTCCACAACATGGACCTGATCACCGTAGGCAAAGGCAGATTGCCCTTGTACTATGGCCCGGGCATCAGGATCCGTGCATGGGGCGATAACGGGTATTACAGGTATGGCAGGTACTACGACCACGATGGCTCCTATACCCAGATCGGGGCCCGTTTACCCGTGGGGTTGGCCTACCTCTTCGACGGTGCCCCCGTGGATGTCTTCGTGGAGATCGCACCGACGCTGAACCTGATCCCGAACATGTACCTCGACTTCGACGCCGCGATAGGGGCACGCTACTGGTTCTGAACGCGCCACAAGCGCCGATCCAGCCAAGGCTTCTCGGAGAACCGGCTTTTGTACAACAAGTGGTAAACGCCCAGGGTGACCACCAAGCCGATCGCACCACCGGCAATGATATCCGCCGTGAAATGCTGGGAGAGATACACGCGACTGTATGCGAGGACGACCGCCAAGCACGCGAGCATGGCACCCCATGTCGGACGCCCGATCAAGATGGTAAGGGCCAAGCACATACTTACCGCCGTAGTGGCGTGCCCACTGGGGAAACTGTTGTGATGGTGAAGATCCAGTTCAAGCACCCAATGCAGGTCACCGAGGGATTCCCTGAACATGAACGGCCGATCCTCATCGGCGAAAGGCCCACGTTTCAGGAGCTGGGTCACAATGGCGCTCAAGCCCGCGGCCAAGCCAAGCATCAGGAACGACCGCAGGTCCTTGTATAGCAGGAGCAGCAACGCCACGGCGGTAGGTACAAGGCCGTCCGCTAGATGCGTCCCCCATCGAAAGAAACTATCCCAACCTGCGGAATGGAAAGGATGCATCAATAGGTGCAGTTCAAAGCGGTCCATGGTAGTGGCCGCGATGCCCGCCGGTATCGCGAAGACAAGGAACATCGCAATGAACCACTGTATCGCCCGCCTGCGTTGCATGGCGCGAAGCTACTCCCCTGTCCGCAACCGTGTCCTTTCTACCTTCGTGGCATGCGGTATTGTATCAGCGCGATCTCTCTGGTCGGCGCACTCTCACTGATCGCGTTGCATGGCGCAGCGCAGAGTTTCACCCAAACCCACGGAGGTGCATCGGCGCAGGATGGTGTGGGTGCCATGGTCGTGGGCGATGGGTATCTGGCAGGGGTAAGGGACCATGACCCCGTTGAACTGGAACACCGGGGCCAGCGCTATGCATTGACCGGTGGCGGAGGCCTGATCGGGACATCCACCATGGACTTCCCGAACGAGGTGTTCCTCCAAGCCATGGGGAATGCGTTGGACGGTAGCGCATTCCTGGTCGGCAGCACGCTTACACCATGGGAGAACGAGCACGATGGTATCATCGTGAAGCTGGGCGGCGATGGGAACGAGCAGTGGTCCGCAACGTTCGGAGGCATCCGTTCGCAGCAGTTCATGTGCGTGGCCGCGCTTCCGGACGGTGGCGCGATCGCGTGCGGTGTGAGCACCGAACATGGCGGGCACGATGCCTTGGCCGTACGCTTCAGTGCCGAGGGCTCGGTGTTGTGGAGCGCGGTCCAAGAAAGTGCGACCGATGTGGAAGCGCACGGAGTTGCCGTGGAAGGTGATGTGATCATGATCACCGGCAGGCAAATGGCCTTCGGGGGTACCAGCGACCTGCTTCTTTGGCGCTTGGACCTTTCCGGTTCCGAGATCTGGAGCACCACTCACGGAAGGGCCGCGAATGATGAAGGGCGTGCGATCATCGCCCAGGATCCGAACACCTTCATCGTGGCGGGATGGACGAACAGCTTCGGGATGATCGACCAGAGCTCCGGGCGTCGATATACGCATGTGTACCTCCTTGCCGTGGACCTGGAAGGCGATACGATCTGGACGAAGGCCATCGGCGATACACTTTACGACCACCGCGCCTACACCCTTGCCCAAGCCCCGAACGGTGATCTGCTATTGGCCGGTGAACGGATCGACCAGGCAAGCAGCGATGCACTCTTGATCCGGCGCACTGCCACCGGGGATGCGATCTGGGACCGGGTCATCGATACCGGTAGGAATGACCGCTTGGTACATCTCCTTCCCTTGTCCGAGGCGATCATCGGTACGGGACGCTCGTTCGGCGAGTTCGGAAGGCAGCTGCTCTTCATCCGTCGATCACCGGACGGTTTCTGAGCGGATCCCACCATGGATCGTGCATGATCTACTGGGGGAATACCCCGATCGCGCTATTTGATGCCCTGTTCGTCCAAGCGTACTTCGTTGCGAAACCGACGTACCATGACGACCAGCAGAAAGTATTCCGCAAGGACCAAGGACAAGAGCACACCGAAAGTGCTGGACCAGCGTACCAAGAGCGTGCTCCTGGCGATCAGCAAGGAACCACGCGGCAAAGCCGTGAATGCTTACCTGCGCAGTGTGAAAGGCATCTGAGGCTCGTCTAAGGCAGCTGTTGCAACCGCACATTGGTCGCAACGGAACCACCGATGTTGAACAGGATGATATCCCGATCATTGTTCGGTCCGGTGTAGCGGATGACGCCGTCCAGGTTCACGTCGCGCGTGGAGTAGCCCTGCACCGTGTTCGTTGGAACCACGCCGCCGATCCCTTCCAGGATCGGATCCCGATCGTTCGCTAGCCCGGTGTAGCGGATGAATCCATCTTGTACCGTATTCCCCGCCCATAGCGCCCGTTTTCCGTTCGGTAGCGCAATGCGTGCATCGGTACCATGTGTAGCCTCATTGGGTTGCGTGAAGTCCACCGCGGTGACGTTCGCACCCATCGGTCGCGTCGCGAAGGTCATCACCCCCAAATGGTTCCTGTGGCGCACAGCGATATAGTAGTCATCCTCTGGCACATCGAACACCAAGCGGGAGTATCCATCCTTGCCCACCACGTCACCATCCCGTTGCAACAAGGCGCTCTTCGTGGCCACGACCTGCGAAGGGTTGTTCCGGTTCCGCAACTCCACCAGCACCCAATCAACGACCGCATTGTTGCCCGTGACGGCCAAGGTGGCCGGTGGGATGGTTTCACCACCGCTGCCCACCAAGTTGAACCCCAAGGCCGCGTAGGGTTCGAGCAAGGGTAACAGACCGGCGCTTCGTAGGTCATCTTTCATCCGGTTCGCCGCTGCATCCCATGGCCCCTGCAAAGCCATGCGCAACTGAACGCTCGGGCCACAGTCCTCCCAGCGCGCAAGGGCGCTGCCCGGTACCAGGTTGAACGTTCCATTGGTGGGTGTCTTCCACCACATCGCGGCGAAGTCACCTCCGCCGCCTTCCTTGTGCAGCATCTCCACATAGTAGTAACGGCCCGCTTGCAGTTGGATCGTCGGACTGACCTGTGACGGGTACTTGTCCAGCTGGGAATACCCCGTGTACCCCGAAACGCTGCACACCAGTTGCTTGTACTGCGGGTCGGCGTTCAAACTCACGTACACGGCGCTGTGATCATCCGAGGTCACGCCGAACGTGTACCCTCCCGTACTGGGTGCGATGATGTAGCCCCTGATCCGCTGTCCATAGTTGTTCCCGAAGTCGTTCGGTGTGCTCATGGAGGTCATGAACGATGTGCCCGTTGGCGCGTCCGGGTAGTCCGGACTGTTCAACAGGTCGTTGATCGTGAAGCCGCTCAGGTCGCTCCAGTATTCGCGCAGCACACTTCCAGAAGGCCCCACGCATTGCGGTGGATCGAGCGTGAGTACCGTGATCACGTGAGTGGTCTGCCCCACCAATCCATCGTCATCGGTAACGGTCAGGGTGATCTGATGATCTCCCGGGGCACTGAAGGTCTTGGATGGCGTGGCACTGGAACTGGAGGTCCCATCGCCGAAATCCCAAGAATAGGACTCGATCGTTCCGGGGTCGTAGGAACCTGTTCCATCGAACGCGACAAGCAATGGGCCGATCCCAGCCGATACGCTGGTACTGATCACCGCAATGGGTGCGATCGCATTGCAGCGCGGGAACAAGGTGCGTTCCGAGTAGCCTGTGAGGCCGCCAGCATCGGTCACGGCCAACGAAACGGTGTAGAAGAAGAGGTCGCCATCGCAACCCACGCCACTGATCACCGTGGAACTGCTCACGTTCGCATCGATCGGTTCGGGGTGGTTGTGCGTGTTGTGGTACAAGGTGGTGCGCCACGCATAGGTGAGCTGGGCCGCGCTGTGCTCGGCATCCACCACGCTTGCTTGCAGGGCGTAGGTCGTATCCACACCGACCGGGAAGAGGGCATCGACCGGAATGCTGGTAATGTTCACCGATGGAGGCGAGTTGTTCACCGATACGATCAACTCCTGCGTGGCCGTTTGTCCGATATCGTCCGTTACAGTGAGCGTGACCGTGTACGTGGTGACGACACCGGGAGGCGATGTGAACGTATGGCTCGGGTTCGCAAGCGCGCTTGTTCCACCGTCACCGAAATCCCATTCATGGGTCAAGGCGAGTCCCTCGGGATCGTAGCTTCCACTGCCGTTGAAGTTCACGGTCAACGGCCCCGGACCGAACTGCACCGATTGCGTGGCCACAGCCACGGGTGGGAAATCAACGCTGCCATTGAAACAGATCCGTCGTACCTCGTTGGCCTCATAGCGGATGTACCAGAGGCAGCCATCCGGCCCTTCGCCCAACCAATTGATCAGCCCGAGCTCCGATGCGAAATCGTGAACGCTCACCAACTCATCGGCCTCATTGTACTTGAAGCGCTTGATCCAACCCCCGGCATAATCGGCGTGGTACGAACAGTTCTGATAGCCGACAGGAAGGTTCTGGCCCGCCATCACCGGTCCGCCGATCGCCGCGAAACCACCGAAGCGCGGGCCCGGGACCGGTGAGTTCCCCGCGTCAAGATCGAAGGTAACGGCATCGTTGCCACTGTAGCCTCCCACACGTGACTGGAAGCCATGGTTCCAATCCACCGATGGCCTGCTGTGCAACCACTTGGGAATGGAACTCGGGATCGGAACACCGGCATTGCACGGGTTCGGATGCGTGTTCAGCAATTGCCGTGTATCCTGCTTCAGGAGGTCTTGGAAGCGGAGGTATTCCTGGGTGCAAGAGGTTCCGTTGTACAGGGGGTTCGGCACATCGCGGTTCTCGACGAAGGCATTGATGTATGTGGGGCTGGGGTCCAGGCCTTCGAACAAGGGCCAACCGAAGTTCATGCCCCCTTCCACGCACAGGTTCAGGTCCTCCCATGTTTGCCAACCGACATCACCGATGAAGAACACACCGGGATTCCCGTCCGTTGGATCGGTGCTTCCCGAGTTCGGCTTCTTCGTCATCCGGTAAGGGTTCCGCAGCCCCAAGGCCCACACGCGCGACTTTGCCGAACGGGGTGCCGAGGCATCGTAGTACGGGTTGCTCGGTATACCATTACCGGTCTCGGGATCCATGCGGAGCAGCTTCCCATTATGGCTGTTGAGCATCTGGCTGCGGAAAGCACCCACGTCCTCCGCCTCCCGGATGATGCCATCCGCAAGCGCTACCGCGTCGTAGGTGTCCGGCGCGTTCCCGGTATCGGTGTGGTTGTAGCTCGCACCATCGCCCACGGTCGCCATCAAGGTACCGTCGTTCGCGAACACCAAGGTGCCGGGTCCGTGCGACTCGTGCAGCACGGGCACACCGGTCTGCGCGGATTCCCCCAAGAGGATATACCGGCTGTTCGGGTCGACCGTATTGAAGGTCGGCCCGATCGCCGTGTAGCGCGTGATCCTGATGATGGTGGCCGCGTAGTACTCATTGGATGTGGCGCTGTAATTCACCGTCCCGAAGTTCTTCAGGTGATGACGGTCCACGGTGTACATCAAATAGATCCTTCCGTTGCTCAGGAAGTCCGGGTCCAAGGCGAAGCCAAGCAGGCCATGGTCCCGCCAGTTCCCCACTTCGGCGCTGAGGTCGATCAAAGGGTTAGGCAAGCGCACACCACCACTGATGATCCAGACCTTGCCACCCTTCTCCCACACATATTGGCGACCGTTGGCGTCCCACACGATGCCCGTGGGCTGTTGGAAATACGGGCTGGCCGTTGTTCCCACGCTGAAATCGGGAGGCAACACTTGGGCGAATGACACCTGATATACCGCCACAGTGGCTGCGAAAACGAACGTTGCTAAGATGGCTCTTCCGAGCCTTGGGAATGGATCCATGGAATGGAAGAAGTGTTCAACTGTATCGGGGTGTAACTTCGACGAAAGGCCCGATACCACCGTCGAATATAGTATTAATACCAACCAACGAACATTGACCGAGATCACCCCGTGCGACAAAAGGCCTTGTGGGCCACCCATTGGAAGAGCGATGGTCCGGCCTGCCGGGTGTTCGGCTTCGCCGAATAGGCGATCTTCGGCCATGGTCCCCTTGGTAACGGGCAGTCCACGATCCACCCCAAACCCATGCGCATCTTCATCGGAACAGCCCTACCGAGCGCTTTGGCGACGGACCTGGACGCCCATGCTGCCGAGCACTTCAACAGCGGTGCATGGAAAGTGGCCGCCCGGGAGCAATGGCATGTGACCAGCCTTTTCGTGGGGGAACGGGATGAAGTGCTTCTATCCGGGATCGAAGCGAAGGTTGCGGCCATCGCAGCGCGTCATGCACCGGTCACGCTCTGGGATGGTCGCTTGGTGACGATGCCGAAGGACGGACCATCGATGCTTTGGGTCCGCTTTACACCGAGCCCGGGTTTGACCGCCTTGCACCATGACCTGGCGAACGTGCTGGGTACCGAGCCCAGCATCCATCGTCCCTACTGGCCGCACATCACCTTGGCCCGTCGGCGTGCAGGTCGTGTGGATGCCGTAGAAGGCACCGTCGTTGTGGAGCGCTTCCGCTTGGACCACATCACCCTGTTCCGATCCGCGCCTTCTCCGCAAGGCAGCGTCCACAGCCCGATCGCCACATGGCCGCTCAGTGGAACAGCCCCAGCTGACCGGTAGGTGGTGGCCTGAATGCCGTGCGGTCCAGTTCCGGCAGCTTGCGATCGCCGAAGTAGCGCTTCCGCATCACGCGGAACAAGCGCTCGATGTTCTGCGCGAATTCGCCTTCCCCCTTCATCCGCCGACCGGCCTTGCTATCCTGCATCCGCCCCCCGTGCAATGCCTTCGTTTGCGCGATCACCTTCTGCGCCCGATCGGGCACGTGCGTGTGCAACCACTGCTCGAACACCACTTGCACAGGACCGTTCGTGCGCAAGACGGAATAACCAGCCCCCATGGCCCCCGCTTCCGCCGCCGCACGCAGCAGTCCCGGTATCTCCGGCTCGTTCAAGGTGGGAACGATCGGCGCCAACATCGCGAAGGTGGGCACGCCCGCCGCTGTTAGCGTTCGCATCGCGGCCAAACGTTTCGCCCCTGTGCTGGTCCGTGGTTCCAGCACCCGCCGCAGGTCCTCGTTCAGGGTGGTCAGGCTCAAGGCCACGTGCACCAAGCGTCGATCGGCCAACGCGGCAAGCACATCGATGTCGCGCAGCACAAGCGCGTTCTTGGTGATCAAGAGGATCGGTTGTCCGAAGTCCAACGCCAGTTCCAGTAAACCGCTCGTGATCCGCTCCCGCTTCTCGCAGGGCTGGTAGGGGTCCGTGGCGCCGGATAGACTGATGGGTTCCCCTTTCCACGTCGGCTTCCGCAGTTCCTTCTCGAACAGTTGCAAGGCATTGCGTTTCACCAGGACGATGCGTTCGAAATCGAGTCC
>JAGQVV010000289.1:0-1080 GCA_020437805.1 Flavobacteriales bacterium | reverse complement strand
AGAAAGCGGGTCGGGCTTTCCTCCTCCTCCACCTCATCCACACCCTCCGCATGCACCACACCGTATGCCGAAGCATGGAAGCGGTTGGGCACGTCGAGCGTGCTCCCTCTTCCTTTGACGTGCTTCTTGTCGATCGACATGTGCAGAAGATACGTTGCGTGGATCTTCCCTGACGATCGCTCGAAAAGAGTTGGATAGTTTCGCGCCCCGAAAAAGAGACCATGAACCGTTCCCTCGCCCTGCTCCCCCTTGTTCTCCTTGCTTGCGCTGGCCCCGCGCCCGAAACCGACACCACTGTGACCGAGGTGGTGGAGGTCGTAGCGGACAGCCTGATCCACCCTTCCGAGAAACACTTCAAGAGCCTGAAGAAGTTGACCTTCGGTGGCGACAATGCCGAGGCCTACTGGAGCTTCGACGGTTCCAAGCTCGTGTTCCAAAGCACGAACCCCGCGTGGGAGGAGAGCTGTGACCAGATCCACGTGTTCGATCCGTTCAATGATGACCTGAGCACCCAAGAGCCATCGCACATCAGCATCCACGGAGGGCGTACCACGTGCAGCTACTTCATGCCGGGTGATAGCCTTGTGCTGTTCGCCACCACGCACGAGGCCGACGCGGGTTGCCCGGCCGTCCCTGAGCGGCGTGCCGACGGGAAGTACGTGTGGCCGATCTACGACAGCTTCGATATCGTCGTGACCGACCTAAAAGGCAACATCCGCAAGAAGCTCACTGATACGCCCGGCTACGATGCCGAGGCGACGGTATCCCCAACGGGCGACCGGATCGTGTTCACGAGCATGCGCGATGGCGATATGGACCTGTACACCATGGCGATCGACGGTGGCGATGTGAAGCGTGTGACCACGGAACTGGGCTACGACGGCGGTGCCTTCTTCAGCCCCGATGGAACGAAACTGCTGTGGCGCGCAAGCCGCCCCGGGACCGAAGAGGAGAAGGCCGAGTACAAGGCGCTGTTGAAGGAAGGGCTCGTGAAGCCGACCGATATGGAACTGTACGTTGCGAATGCCGATGGCAGCGATGCACGTAAGGTCACTGAACTGGGACAAGCGAACTGGGCGC
>JAGQVV010000288.1 GCA_020437805.1 Flavobacteriales bacterium | reverse complement strand
ATGTTGCCCTTCTTCGGCAAAGCACATGTTGCCTATATCCCCAATGGGCATATCGTAGGCCTGAGCAAGATACCCCGCGTGGTGGATGCCTTCGCCAGGCGCTTGCAGGTGCAGGAACGCTTGACGAATGAGATCCGCGACTGCATCCACGACACCTTGAAGCCGCTCGGTGTAGCGGTGGTGCTCGAAGCGTCGCATCTTTGCATGCAGATGCGGGGCATCCAGAAGCAGAACTCCGTGACGACCACTTCGGCCTTCACCGGGATCTTCTTGAGCGACAACCGGACCCGCGACGAATTCATCAAGCTCATCAGCAGCAGATTGCACTGACACCCATGGAACAGAACACCTTCCACCCCGAACAGACCGCGCCCCTGCAACTTGGCCCCGAAGGGATCGCCAGCGTGCGCACCTTCCTCTCCAATGTTTTCAGCTACATGACCATGGCCCTGGTGATCAGTGGCGTGATGGCCTATTGGTTCGGGAACGACATGGACAAGCTGCAATACCTGATCAACTTCGAGACCGGCAGCAACACCATCCTCGGCTGGGTGGTCATGTTCGCCCCACTCGGTCTCGTGTTCCTGATGGGCGGTATGGTGAACAAGATGAGTTCCACGATGCTCCTGGCCACCTTCCTGATCTTCTCCATGATCATGGGCATCAGCCTCAGCTACATCTTCCTGATCTACAGCGTTGGGTCCATCGTGAACGTGTTCTTCATCACCGCTGCCGTGTTCGGTGTGATGGCGGTGGCGGGCTACACCACGAAGACCGACCTTACCAAGTTGGGCAGCATCCTCATGATCGGGCTCATCGGGATCATCATCGCTTCGGTGGTGAACATGTTCCTGGGGAGCAGCACCATGGACTACATCATCAGCATCATCGGTGTAGTGGTCTTCACCGGACTTACGGCCTATGATGTCCAAAAGCTGAAGCGCATGGGCGAACAGGTGGCCACAGGCACCGAAACGGCCCAGAAAATGGCCCTGATGGGTGCGCTGAGCCTGTACCTCGACTTCATCAACCTCTTCCTGATGCTGCTGCGCTTGTTCGGCGGTCGTAGGGACTGAACTTCACGTTACTGATCGAGGGCGCTAGGGTGAGCAACCCTGGCGCCCTCCTTCGTTCTGCACCCTCTCGCTGGCCTCTGCTACCTTCACACCCAAGAACACGATCCCATGACCGCATATGTATTCCCCGGACAAGGCAGCCAGTTCCCCGGCATGGGGAAGGACCTGTATGACGCCGACAGCAACGCGCGCATCTGGTTCGAGCACGCCAACGATATCCTCGGCTTCAACCTCACGGACATCATGTTCAAGGGATCGGAGGAGGACCTGAAGCGGACCAACGTGACCCAGCCCGCGATCTTCCTGCACAGTGTGGTGAAGGCCAAGGTGCTTGGGGATGCGTTCCAGCCCAACATGGTGGCCGGCCATTCCTTGGGCGAATTCAGTGCCTTGGTGGCCGCTGGCGCCATGGAGTTCGCCGATGGCCTTAAACTGGTGGCCGCGCGGGCCAATGCCATGCAAAAGGCCTGTGAACTGCAGCCCAGCACCATGGCCGCGATCCTCGGTCTGGAGGATGCCAAGGTGGAAGAGGTGTGCAGCGCGATCGACGGTATCGTGGTGCCCGCCAATTACAATTGCCCCGGACAATTGGTCATCAGCGGTAGCATCGAAGCGGTGAACGCCGCCTGTGAAGCATTGAAGGCCGCTGGTGCGAAACGCGCTCTTCTCCTACAGGTGGGCGGCGCCTTCCACAGCCCGCTCATGGAACCTGCACGCGTGGAACTGCAAACCGCCATCGCGTACACGCCGATCGTGGACCCGCGCTGCCCGGTGTACCAGAACGTGGACGCACGCCCGCACACCGATCCCGCACGGATCAAAGCGAACCTCATCGCGCAATTGACAGCTCCCGTGCGCTGGACACAGACCATGCAGAACATACTGGCCGATGGCGCCTCGAAAGTGGTGGAAGTGGGACCCGGGAATGTGCTACAAGGCTTGTTCAAGAAGGTGAACAGGGAGCTGGAGACGGCAGCGGCGTAGCGCACTTCTCCGGCATGAATGCCTGGGCACTTCATGCTCCATGTCGCGCTGACCTTGGGCTCCATCGACCGGGGTAGCGGGATTCCTCTTTCGTAAGCTACAGGACGGATCAAGCAAGACGCTCAAGAAGAAGTTCGACAAGGTCTCCGATCGATGACGATCGGCCCGGACACGGATCAAAGCGTCCGATTCAGCAACTTCCCGCTGGCGATCAACTTGTGCAGGTATGGCTTGTGCAGCGTATTCTTGATCGCTTGCACATGGCCCATGCTGTGGCAGTCGCTGCCCAGCAGTTCGTAGTGTCCACCATCGATCAAACGCTCGGCGATCTGCTTGCACTGCGGACCGTACGCACCTGACAGCGCGATCAGGTTGAGCTGGAAGAGCACACCACGCTCCTTCAAGCGCTCGAACCTCGAAATGTCACTGTACCAGAAGGCATAGCGTTCCGGATGCGCAAGGACCGGCTTGTAACCAAGCGTCTGCATGTGAAAGACCACTTGAAGCAGTTGCGTAGGTTCGCTGATGAAGGGCAGCTCGAACAGCAGCATCTTGTTGCCGAACGTGAGCACCTTGCCCTCGGTGATCTTGCCCTCCAATTCGTGGTCCAGATAGTACTCCGCTGCCGCATCGATCTCCATGGTCAGGCCGAGCCGCTTGATCTCATCGCGCACCCGCTCCAGTCCACCGAGGATGACCTCAGGTGAGTTCTTGTAGCCATCGGCCATGTTGTGCGGCGTGGTCACCACTTTGCGGTAACCAAGCTCCGCCATGGCCTGCAAAAGTTCGATGGTCTGCTCCATGCTCTGGGAGCCATCATCTATCCCTGGAATGAAATGCGAATGCACATCGACCTCCAGGACGGACAGGTCCACCGGCCCGAGGTCCGGTTCCTTCTTGCCGAATAGGTTGCCGAAGAGCCTCATCAGCGTGCGTACTGTGCGTCGTAATAGCTGCGGTAGGCTCCGCTCGTAACGTGTTCCAACCACTCGGTATTGGCGAGGTACCAGTCCACGGTACGTTCCAGACCCACCTCGAAGGTGATGCTAGGCTTCCAGCCCAGTTCACGCTCGATCTTGCCTGCGTCGATCGCGTAGCGAAGGTCATGGCCGGCCCGGTCCGTGACGTAGGTGATCAGCTTTGCGCTCTCCCCTTCCGCCCTTCCTAGCTTTTGGTCCATGATCCGGCACAAGAGGTGTACGAGGTCGATGTTCTTCCACTCGTTGTGCCCGCCGATGTTGTACGTTTCCCCGTTCATTCCCTTGTGGAACACGGTGTCGATGGCGCTGGCGTGGTCTTCCACCCACAACCAATCGCGCACGTTCTCGCCCTTGCCATAGACCGGTAGTGGCTTGTTCGTGCGGATATTGTTGATCATGAGCGGGATCAACTTCTCCGGGAAGTGGTGACTACCGTAATTGTTGCTGCAATTGGTGATCACGAACGGCAGCTTGTAGGTATTGCCGTATGCCCGAACGAAATGGTCGCTGGCTGCTTTGCTCGCGCTATACGGGCTTTGCGGATCATAGGGTGTGGTCTCCAGGAACAAGCCGTCGTCATGCAGCGAGCCGTATACCTCATCGGTGCTGACATGGTAGAAGCGTTTGCCCTCGAACGCTCCTTTCCAAGCCTCACGCGCCACGTTGAGCAAAGTGACCGTACCGATCACGTTGGTCTCCACGAAGGCCATTGGGTCGCTGATGCTGCGGTCCACGTGGCTTTCAGCGGCGAGGTGCAG
>JAGQVV010000287.1 GCA_020437805.1 Flavobacteriales bacterium | reverse complement strand
CTTTGGCGGTGCTGGGCTTCAGCTTGGCCAGGGCCTGAAGGATCTCATGGGCGTTCTCGCTCAACTTGTCCTTATCGAACGAAGCCTTTCCGATCACCGCGTGGATGACACCGGCCTTGTCCACCTTGAAGTCGATCTTACCTGCCTTGACCTCTTTCACGGCCTTCGCAACGTCCATCGTTACGGTACCGGTCTTGGGGTTAGGCATCAAGCCACGTGGGCCGAGAACACGGCCCAAGGCTCCCACCTTGGCCATAACGGCCGGGGTGCAGATGATCACATCCACATCCGTCCAACCGTTCTTTATCTTCTCAACATAGTCATCGAGTCCGGCCATGTCCGCTCCGGCCTCCTTCGCTTCTTCGGCCTTGGCGGGGTCAGCGAGGACAAGAACGCGGACGTCACGTCCGGTGCCATGGGGAAGGCTCACGGTACCGCGCACCATCTCCGTGCTCTTGCGTGGGTCCACTCCGAGACGCACCGCGATATCCACGGTGGCATCGAACTTGGTGTTGCTCACCTGCTTCACGATCGCCGTTGCTTCGTCGAGCGAGTAGGTCTTGGTGATGTCGAACTTGCTGAGCGCCTCCTTGCGCTTCTTGGTCATGTTGCTCATGGCTGCGTGGGTCAGAAGGGTTTCTCTCCGGTCACGGTGACACCCATGCTGCGGGCAGTACCCGCTACCATGCTCATCGCGCTTTCGATGGTGAAGCAATTGAGGTCCGCCATCTTGTCCTCGGCGATGGCCTTCACCTGCTCCCAGTTGACACTTCCCACCTTTTGGCTGTGGGGCACACCGCTGCCGCCCTTGATCTTGGCGGCATCAATGATCTGAACCGCGGCCGGTGGGGTCTTGATGATGAAATCGAAGGACTTGTCCGAGTATACAGTGATCACTACCGGAAGGACCTTACCGGCCTTGTCCTGCGTGCGACCATTGAACTGCTTGCAGAAGTCCATGATGTTCACCCCCTTCGCACCCAACGCTGGGCCTACGGGTGGTGAGGGGTTCGCCGCCCCTCCTTTGATCTGAAGCTTGATCAGACCTGCGATCTCCTTTGCCATTCGTCTTGATTTATGTCCTGATAACGCCTTCCTCCCGGTCGGCTCGGACGAGTTTTCATTCGTTCCGGCACAGCACGCCCAAAGCGGCGCATTGGGCCCTTATTGATCCTTCTCCACCTGCATGAAGCTCAACTCCAGCGGGGTCTTCCTTCCGAAGATCTTCACCATGACCTTGAGCTTCTTCTTCTCTTCGTTGATCTCTTCGATCACACCATTGAAACCATTGAAAGGACCATCGATCACCTTCACGTTCTCACCGACATGGTAAGGGTTGTAGTTCGTCTCCTCGGTTTCTGCGAGTTCATCCACCGTACCCAGGATGCGGTTCACTTCCGTTTGCCGCAAGGGCACGGGATCGCCGCCTTTCTCCGAACCGAGGAACCCGATCACGTTGGGCATCTGCTTCAGTGTATGGGCGATCTCACCTGTCAGGTCGGCCTCCAGCAGCACATAACCCGGAAAGAAGTTGCGCTCCTTGCTCACCTTCTTGCCGTCACGGATCTGGTAGAATTTCTCGGTCGGGATCAGGACCTGGGCGATGTAGGTGCCCATGTTCGATCGCGAAACCTCGAGATCGATCATCTCCTTCACCTTCTTCTCCTTTCCAGAGATGGCGCGGATCACGTACCACTTCTTTGAAGCGTCAGCCATGATCTACGAGCCGATGAGTTTGTAGATGAAACCGAGCATGCCCTTCCAGAAACTGGTGGTGGACATGTTCTGGACCCCGAAGATGAAGTCCATGAGGAACACGATCAAGGAGATGATCAGCGCGGAGACCAGAACGATGATAGCACTGCTCTGGAGTTCCTTCCAAGTGGGCCAACTCACCTTGTGCACGAGCTCGTTGTAGCTCTCTGCGATGTATGTCTTGAAACTTGCCATCGTTGGTGTTCCGTGGAGTGGTTCGCTGTTGGCACGGGTGGCAGGAATCGAACCCGCAGCCTAAGGTTTTGGAGACCTTCGCTCTACCAATTGAGCTACACCCGTAGGGTATCGTGGTTTCTTTCTTCTCTTATCGGCGGCGAAGGCCGATCCACCCTGCGGTGGACCGGCCCCTGCCTCCGTTGTACTATGGTACTTACTTGATGATCTCGGTCACCTGGCCGGCACCCACGGTACGCCCACCCTCACGGATGGCGAAACGCAGACCCTTGTCCATGGCGATAGGAACGATCAACTTCACACTGATGGTAACGTTGTCTCCCGGCATGATCATTTCGCGTCCGGCTTCCATCGTGATCTCGCCCGTTA
>JAGQVV010000355.1:1403-1686 GCA_020437805.1 Flavobacteriales bacterium | reverse complement strand
CGTGGTTGAAGAGGATGCCGTTGCACGCGAAGATGTTGTAGCTCTCGCGGTAGTTCTTGGTGATCCAGAAGCCGTAGAGCTTGGCCACGCCGTATGGGCTCTTCGGGTAGAAGGGCGTCTCCTCGTTCTGTGCACGCGGCAACACACCGCCGTACAGTTCGCTGGTGCTTGCCTGATAGAATTTCGTCTTCTTCTCCAAACCGAGGATACGGATCGCTTCCAGGAAACGGAGGGTACCGATGCCATCGGCATTGGCCGTGTATTCGGGCATTTCGAAGCTCAC
>JAGQVV010000355.1:495-1250 GCA_020437805.1 Flavobacteriales bacterium | reverse complement strand
TCCGTGTTGAACAGCGAGCTACGGCGCTTCACACCATGCACTTCATAGCCTTTGTTCAGGAGCAGTTCGCTCAGGTACGCACCGTCCTGGCCGGTCACACCGGTGATCAGGGCCACTTTGCGTTTTCCGGGCTTTGTGGACTTGGCGGACCTGGTGGCTTTTGCCGCCGGCTTCTTGGCCTTCGCCACGGGTGTTGCGGCGCTCTTGCTCGTAGAGCTCTTTCGTTTCGTTGTCATCGGTACTTATTGGACGATGAACCAGTTGTTCACCAGTTCGTTCTTGTTGTAACGCATCGGTGCGTTGGTGCTTACGTCGATCAGTTCCTTGCCCGCTTCGGTGCAGATGATCTGTCCGGCGGCGGTGTCCCATTCCATGGTGGGCGCATAGCGTGGATAGGCATCCGCAGTGCCTTCGGCCAACAGACCGAACTTGTACGCACTGCCCATGGAGTTGATGGCGATGTCGCTGTGCTTCGCCTCCATGCTCTTGATGAACGCGTCCGTCTCGGGGCTCCGGTGGGAGCGGCTCGCGAGAATGGTGAACGTGCTTCGGGCCGCTTCTGCGGGCAATGGACTGCTCATGGAGATCCGTTCATACGCGGAAACATCCTTCTTGGTTGCCGCTTCCTTCTGCCGGTAGGCACCGGCTCCCTTCCAAGCGAAGTAGAGCACATCCGTGTCCGGGGCATAGAGCAGGCCGAGCACCGGTTCGCTGTTCCCCAAGGGGCCACCGGGCAGTCCATCGCGTTCCATCAA
>JAGQVV010000355.1:0-433 GCA_020437805.1 Flavobacteriales bacterium | reverse complement strand
TAGCGTTGCCAGGCCATGCGCTCTTCGCGCGCAACACTTCCGCCTTCCTCGCTGAGCACGGGAAGTCCGGTGCCGCGAAGGATGTTCGTTATGGCGGTGTGCGAGCGGCGATCGGCCTCGGTAAGGGGTGATCGATCGTCCTTATGGTCCACGGAAAAGGAGCCTGCATAGACCTCCATGATCTCCTTGCCGGCCGCCAAACAGGCCTCTATGGCGACACCGAGGAGCGGGTGTACGTCTTGTTCGTTCATGAGCAGCGGCAAAGGTAAGCGGGGCATCGGGCCTTGTTCCCCGCCATGCTCCGAGCTATCAACGCAGCGTGTTCAATACCGTGTGGAATGACGAACGGACCCATCCCGGCTATTCCGGAAGGGTCCGTTCCAAGGGTTATGCGATGTTCCGATCAGGCCTTGCCCATGATCTTGAACATGCC
>JAGQVV010000356.1 GCA_020437805.1 Flavobacteriales bacterium | reverse complement strand
CACCGACAAGGCCGCTTGGCTTGTCTCTCTCTCTCTACATGAATACGGCCCCTTTGGGCCGTAATGTGAAACCCCCGGTGCTACGAACACCAGGGGTCTCGGTCGCTCTTGTCCCACCTAACTCTCTGAAAAGGTAAACGAAACAGAACAGCACAAAGGTATCGCACCACCACAACGTGCCGCTGCATCCTTACAGCACAAACGAGGAAGCCTTGACGGAACCCGCGACGGACAAGGACTTGAAAGGAGCGGAAGAAGGACCGGTACGATGCCGGTCATCACGAACTTCTCGCCATGCCTACTTACGCAAGAACGCACCTGAAGCATAACCGCACGAATGCGGTGCTTGCGCTATGGGCCATGGCCTGCCTTTGCTTCCTTGCCCTTCCGCGCTGCGAAGCGCAGAACCTGGTGCCCAACCCCAGCTTCGAACTGACGGACACCTGCCCCAACACCTGCTGTTTCAATGTGGGCGATCGCCCACTGTATTGGAACCGCTGGGACCAGAGCCCCGACTACTTCAATGCTTGTGCGGGCAGTTTGGGCGGTATCGATACCCTGATGGATGTGCCGTGGAACGGCTGGTCATGGCAATACGCCTATCACGGGGATGCGTACGTGGGGATGTCCTGCTTTGAGCCCGGTGATTTCCGAGAGTTGGTCGGCGCTCCTTTAATCGAGCCGCTGGTGTTGGGGCAGACCTACTACGTGAGCTACCGGGTGAACCTGGCCACCGAGGGGTCGCACTGGGAAGCCCGCTGGGCCTGCAACAACCAGGGGGTGCTCTTCACCATGGATGAACACATCTGGAGCGGCCAAACGGGTTCCGGGCCCGAGTTCACACCCCGGAACTATGCCCATGTGAACAACCCCACCATCATCACCGATACGGCCAATTGGACCCTGGTGAGCGGCAGCTTCGTGGCCGACAGCGCCTACCGCTACATCGTGTTGGGCAATTTCTTCGACGATGCCCTCACCGACACGATCCATTTCACACCCGGACAACCTTCTTTGGCGGCCTACTACCTCTACGATGCCATCTGTGTGTCGCCCACACCGGGGGAATGCCCTACGGCGACGGGGATCCAAGAGGCGGGCCGTGAAGGGGTCGCCGTGCGTGTTGTGGGCGGTGTGCAATGGTTGCAGGTGGATGGGGCCGCTGCGGGCAGCACCGCCTGGGTCTATGATGCTGGAGGTCGCCTGATGGAGCAATTCGCCCTCAGTGGCAGTTCCACGCGATCCATTGGGCAATGGCCAACAGGGGTGTATCTGTTGCGTGTGCAAGGGCGCACGGGAAGTGTATGGCAAGGGAAGTTCGTGGTGATGCGGTAAGTCCGGTTCCTCGTAATAACACGAGAACCATGAACACAAGAACAATGGCATGTGCCCTACTGCTGGGCGCATGCGGCGCGGTGAACGCGCAATGGTTGACCGGTGGCAATCCCATCAATACCACCACCCAATACCTCGGTTGCAATGCATCCAGTACGCAGCCGTTGCGGTTGAAGACGGAGGTGAACCACCCGATCGAGTGGTACACCGATGCGGTGCGGTGGATGCTCTTGATGGAAACTGGTAGTTACGGTGTTGGTGGATCCACAAGCCAGGATAAAGATGGTTTCTTGCTACTATGCCCCGATGTGGACCAGTTCTACAGCAACGGTGCCCCTGGCCCGTATACCACCTTGCACTTGGCGGCGGCGGATGACAATGCCCAGGAGGCAGGTTACCGCCCCAACATGGGCAACGGCATTACCATGACCGGTAATGATGACCAGATGTACGTGGGCCAACTCTTCAATGGCCTGGACCATACCGATGCGGCCATTGTATGGAGCGATAAGCAGCGCTTGCGACAACCCCGGTACTATGCATTGTAAGCAGAAGTACCGGGGTACACA
>JAGQVV010000286.1 GCA_020437805.1 Flavobacteriales bacterium | reverse complement strand
GTATGGCGCGGTAGCTCAGCTGGTTAGAGCGCAGGATTCATAATCCTGAGGTCGGGAGTTCAAGTCTCCCCCGCGCTACGATAGGCCACCTTCTACGGTGGCCTTTTTCGTTCCTTGTAGCCATGAAGATCGGCTCAGCATTCATTATTCTGGCTTTTGCGATGGTTGGTTGCCAAGGCCGGTCATCGGAAGAGAAGATACGGACATTGATGGATGATCAGGCGGCGGCATGGGACGCCGGGGATCTCCACGGATTCATGATGGCTTATTCCGACACGGTCTGTTTCATCGGGTCCAAGGGTCGAACATGTGGTCGTGAAGCGGTCACTGCGAACTACATGGAAGCATACCCCGACCGCTCATCCATGGGGGATCTCACTTTCGATATCCACGAAGTTCTTCTCGGGGGGGCTGCCCATGCTTGGGTAACGGGCAACTGGAGGTTGGAACGTATCTCGGACACCTTGGGCGGTGGTTTTTCCCTGTTCTGGGTGAACGAGCACAAAGGATGGCGTATCGTAAGGGACCACACCTATTGAACGCGACCGGATACCTTCGGACCACCCTGATCGCCTCATGGATCTTTCGCTCACCCTCGTCATTATCATTGTCACCGCCTTGGTTTCCGTTCCGGCCTTCCGGGACCATGTATTGTTCGAAGAACTGCTGATGAGGCCGTATGCCGTTCGACACGATGGACAGTGGTACCGTCTATTCACACATGCCTTCGTGCATGCTGATTGGGGCCATTTGGCGGTGAACATGTTCGTGCTGTACATGTTCGGGCGGAACGTTGAGATCCTGTTCGCGTACATCACAACGATACCGACGGTCGTGGTGTATGTCGCGTTGTACATCGGAGGGATCCTCTTCGCTTCGATCCCTGGCATGGTGAAACACGCTGAGGATCCCGGCTATCGGGCCGTAGGTGCCAGTGGAGCGGTATCTGCGGTGCTGTTCTCGCAGATCCTGATATTGCCCACGCGAGCGGTATCCGTTCTTTTCATTCCGGTCGAACTACCCGCGTTCCTCTTCGGCGGTCTCTACCTCATCTACTCGTGGTACATGGACAAGCGCGGTGGGGACCATGTGGCGCACGACGCACATTTCTACGGAGCCTTGTTCGGTATACTCTTCACCACGGCGCTGGATCCGGCACTTATGTTCCGGTTCGGCAGCTTTGAACGGTCATTGGGACTCTGAGCGATGGGAAAAGGCTTGTTCTTGGATCGTGACGGTGTGGTCAACAGGGAACTTGGCCGGCACACCATGAGCGTCGAGGAGTTTGACGTGCTCCCTGGGGTGTGCGAAGCGATCGCGCTTGCGAATACAAGTGGATGGACCGTGGTCGTGATCACGAACCAGAGCGGCATCGGCCTTGGGCTGTATGATCATGAAGCTGTGGATCGCATGCATCGCTACCTTCACGACATGCTTCGAACCAACGGTACCTCGGTGGCCGAGATCCTGTATTGTCCCCACCATCCGAGCAAGGGGAGATGCCTGTGCCGGAAACCCGGTGGCCTGCTCTTGGAGCGAGCGGCGGCACGACATGACATCGATCTACCACGGTCGGTGATGATCGGGGACCGCGAACGTGATATCCGGGCGGCGCAGAGTGCTGGTGCGCGTGGAATACTGGTGGATTCCAACAGACCCTTGCTGGACACGATACGAACCCATGACCTGATCGGATGAAGGACCTGGTCAACCTGAACGGAGAATTGGTGCCCGGGAACGAACCGGTGATCACCCTGAACAACCGGGCATTCCATTTCGGCGACGGCTCGTTCGAGAGCATGCGGATCGTGGAAGGACGTCCCTGTTTCGTGGACGCACACTGGGCCCGACTGACCACTGGTGCGGGTCTGCTGAAGATCATCCTACCAGAAGGATTGGATAGAGGGTCCTTCGAACAGCAGATCATCGAACTGGTGCAGCGCACCGGACATACCAGTGCGCGTTGTCGTTTCACTTTGTTTCGGGACGCGAATGGTCAATACCGTCCGGAACGGAACACCGGCGGGTATACGATCGAGATCGCGGCACTACAGGACCCGCACCATATCCTGAACGAGAACGGCCTCATGGTGGATATCTGGCCCGAGATGCGCAAACCGATCAACGACCTGTCACGCCACAAGACCTTGAATTGCCAGTATTATGTGATGGCGGCTTTGTGGAGCCAACAGCGGAACCTGGATGATTGCATGCTCCAGAACGAGCGGGGCAACATCATAGAAAGCAGTTCCGGGAACCTCTTCATAGTCAGCAATGGAGTGCTGTACACGCCTTCACTGACGGATGGTTGTGTGGGTGGTGTGATGCGTGCACAGGTCATCAATCTGGCCATAGCGAACGGGATCAAGGTGTACGAATGCTCCTTGAACCCACAGAACCTGTTGGCCGCGGACGAGGTCTTCTTCACGAATGCAGTGAGCGGCATCCGATGGGTCGGTACATATCGTACCAAACGTTATGCGCATCGTCTGTCCGGTATCCTAACGGACCTGATCGTGGCGAGCACGATGAAAGCCTAATTGAGGGAAGGGTCCTCCGGAAAGTTGGCCAGCGGTGCGAATCGTCGTCCCATTCCCCGCAACGTATCCGCCCAAAGGTCGGATGATCGGATGTCCATGATACGGCGCTTGGTGCCCCTGGTCACCAACCAGGACCGTTCCTTCAGTTCTTCGTTCAATTGGTCCTTGCTCCAACCGGCATAACCAACGAAGAAACGTACATGCTTCGTGAGCTTTTCGTCCGCAGCGAGGATGCCGCTCAATTGTTCGTGATCGCCTCCCATGAACACGCCGTCCACGACCTCCAAACTGCCCTCTATCCGGGGGCCGAGCGTGTGCAGGAAATAGAGGTTATCACTTTGCACCGGACCTCCGATCCCGACCTGCGAGCCGATCACCGGCATGTTGGCCAAGAGGTCGTTCACTGCGATATCCATGTGTCGGTTCAGCACGAAACCGAAAGTGCCCTCCGTGTTGTGTTCGCACAACAGAACGACCGTACGCCTGAAGTAGGGGTCGGGCAAGTACGGTTCGCTCACCAGCAGTCTTCCCGCTGCCGGCTTCAACCGGTTCTCCGGATCGAGGTCCAAGAAGTCACGTGCCATCAGGTCCTGAAAGTAGGATGATCGGTCATTCGACGCAAATGCGAACGAGGAGCGGCGTAAGAGGGCGGTGGAAGGATAACTTAGCCTTGCGAAATGGATCGAACATGGTACAGCACACGCACGATAGGAAGGATTATGTGAAGCACCGGCTGATGGAGGATGAGGCGGGTATGGATCCGATAGCCTTGTTCGGGACATGGTTGTCCAATGCCCAGGAGGTAGAGGTCCCCGAGCCATTGGCCATGACACTGGCAACGGTTGGTAGTTCCACGATCAGTTGCCGTGTTGTCCTCTTGCGAGCCTTCGATGTTGACGGCTTCATCTTCTACACGAATTACAACAGCAGGAAAGCAATGGACCTGGAGCGCGATCCAAGAGCCGCTTTGAATTTCTTTTGGCCCGAATTGGAGCGACAGGTGCGCATTGAAGGGAAGGTGGAACAGGTCAGTGGTCCTGACTCCGATGCCTATTTCGCTTCACGACCATTGGAGAGTCGTATCGGCGCTTGGGCGAGTGACCAAAGCCGGATGGTGGAGGATCGGGAGCGGATGGAGCAGCGATTTGCGCGTTGGAAGGAACGCTTTGCTGAAGGTGAGGTGCCACGTCCGTTGCACTGGGGTGGCTATCGAGTACGACCGCAACGTATCGAATTCTGGCAGGGGAGGGGAAGTCGCTTGCACGACCGCTTGGCATATGAACACTTCGCTGACGGTTCCTGGGCTCGTGTCCGCTTGCAACCTTGACCGATCGGAACATCCGGAAACGAACGACCCCGGGGTGAGCCGGGGTCGTTCGTTCCAAGGTTGAATGTCGCCTATTACTTGTCCGACTTCTTCGCGGACTTCTTGGCCGCTGCTTTTTTCGGTGCTGCTTTTTTCGCCGTGGACTTCTTGGCCGCTGCTTTTTTCGGAGCTGCTTTCTTCGCGGCTGCCTTCTTAGGTGCCGCCTTCTTCGCGGCTGCCTTCTTAGGCGCCGCTTTCTTCACACCGGCTTTCTTCGCTACAGCGGCTTTCGCTTTACGCTTGTTCGGACGGCTCTTACCAACGCTGCCGATCGTGCGCTTGCCTTTCTTCGTCTTCTTGTCACCTTTTCCCATGTTGAGGAGTGTTGATGGTTTGGTCAAAAGTATCGGGGAGGCGGCACGCGCACCTGTTGCCATCAGTTGCACTTGTCAACGCGAACATGTCAATTGGCATCACGTATCGTCCCGGGCGTCATTCCCTGATCCGATATCGCTGTGATCGATGTCATCGGCGCGAAGACGTGCCTCCACACCTGCCGCGTTGTGGATCATCTTGCGGGCCCAGTCCAGCTTCAACGTCATCAGATCGGCTTCGTCAAGTCGCCATTCAACATTGCTTGTGCGCAGGCGTTCCATTACGGAATAAAGCAGGATCGCGGCGGATGCCGAGATGTTGAAGCTCTCGGTGAACCCGTACATGGGAATACGGACGTGCTCATCCGCAAGGTCCAACAAGGCCTCACTGAGGCCTGTCAGTTCTGTTCCGAAGCAGAACGCCATGGGCTTCTCAAGGTCGATGGACACGGGTGTATTCGTGACACTGCGCGGCGATGTGGCGATGATCCGATATCCTTTCGATCTAAGCGTTGCAATGCACTGCATCAGGCTACTCTCCTTGGAACGATACCGATGGATATCGACCCATTTCGACGAGCCGAGCGTCACGTCCGGGTTCAGTTGGTACCGGTTCTGCTCCTCGATGACATGTAGGTCCTGGATCCCGACCAGATCACAGGTTCGCACCACGGCACTTGCGTTCTGTGATTGAAAGATGTCCTCGAGCACCACGGTGACGTGTCGCGTTCGCAGCGGTGCGATGCGGTCGAACAGTGCTCGTTTGTTGGGAGAGATGAAGGCAGAAAGACGTTCGTACAGCTCTGGGTCCGTCATGGCGGAAAAGGTGGGAAAAAGAAAGTCCCCCACGGAACGCAGGGGACTTTCAAAAAGGTCGGAGGTTGCTTACTTCACCTTGCTGGAGAGGTCGGCGCCGGCCTTGAACTTCACCACTTTCTTGGCAGCGATCTTGATCTCTTTGCCGGTCTGTGGGTTACGGCCTTTGCGTGCAGCGCGCTTGGTGATGGAGAAGGTACCGAAGCCAACGAGAGCAACGCGCTCGCCTTTCTTCAGAGCCTTGGTCGTGCTGGTCACGAAAGCGTCAAGGGCACGCTTGGCGTCAGCCTTGGAGATCTTTGCGTCAGCGGCGATCGATTCGATCAATTCTGCTTTGTTCAAGCCCATGGTAGTTTGGTTTTTGAGTTGGTTAGTTTGAATGAACTCGTGGGCAAATGTATCCTGTGGTGCCCGTCTGTCAAGGGTTTCCGACGGCAATCGCCGGAAATGTTGATAAACAGGGGCCTTTGTTGATAAGTGGCGCTATGATCCGCCCCCATCAAGGCTTTCAAGAAATGGAGCCATCCAAGTTCGCCAGTCGTTGATTCAACGGCAAAGCGGATCAGGAGCAGTTGGTCCATGCCTGATCTTAGGATCACTTCATGATCGAACCTTCGGTCCGTTGCAGGCCGCGTAGAAGGTCCGCTGCGGTCATTCGCTTTCGCCCTTCCATCTGCAGTTCCAGTATCTCCAGCCAACCGTCAGCGCAAGCCAAGAAAAGCCGAGGGCCCTCGATACGCAAGGTTCCGGGTGCAGCGGCCCCAGTTGTTCGTTCGATCCGTGATCGGAAGACCTTGCAATGCAATGGTCCCTTTCCCGGTTCGTGCCACTCACACCAGGCTCCGGGGTAAGGGCTCATTCCTCGGATCAGGTCATGCACTTGTTGCGCTGGACAAGATGGGTCAAGCCGCGTGTTCCGGGGATCCAATTTCGGAGCGATACGCATCGTTCCTTCATCGATCTCGCGTTGCGGAGTAGGCTGGATCGTGCCATTGAACAACCCCTCCACGGTCCGGACCATGAGGTCTGCGCCCATGTTCATCAGCCGGTCATGCACGTCACCTGCATTCTCTTCGGCTCCTATCGTGATCTCTTCCTGCAGGAGGATGTCACCGGTGTCGATGGCGTGCTGAATGAGGAACGTAGTGACACCTGTTCGCTTCTCCCCGTTGGCCACGGCCCAATTGATCGGAGCAGCCCCGCGATATTGCGGCAACAAGGACGCGTGAAGGTTAACTGTACCGAGGCGTGGTTTGGACCAAACCGATTCCGGCAGCATCCGGAAAGCGACCACCACGAACAGTGCGGCGTTCAACGACTCGAGTTCCGCTTGGAAATCCGGTGCTTTCAATCGTTCTGGTTGCAGCACCGGTAGCACGAGTTCCTTGGCACGCTCCTTCACAGCGGAACTGCGCAGTTTCCTGCCTCGGCCTGCGGGACGGTCCGGCGCAGTGACCACAGCGCGCACATCCATTCCGGCTTCCACCAGTGCGTTCAAGGTGGTCACCGCGAATTCCGATGTGCCCATGAAGATGATCCCTTTGTCGCTCATGTCGGAATAGCTCGCGAAGTTGCAATGCGGAAACGATATGGCAATAGAGCATCAACTCCTGCATATTCCACTCCGATCCGAGGACCGGTGATCACCTCATTGCGTTTTAGCTTGACCCCGATGTCCTCGATCCATATCCGATCGGCCGTAAGGTCCGCTCCGTTATGAACGGAACCTATCCCGAGTGCCTGGGTCAAGGTCCCCGGGCCTCCCGTGCTCGTTCTTGCATTCGGTCTTCGTTCGAGCATCTCTTGGATCCCTTCCATGGGTTGGATCGCGCGTACGAGCACAGCATGCGGGACATCAACGTGATGAACGACCACGTTGAACAGATGATGGATGCCATAGCAGAGATAGACATATGCCGTACCGCCTTTTCCGTACATGATACTGTTCCTAGGGGTCCGTTTGCCGCCGAAGGCGTGCGAAGCACGGTCCTCCATACCGCAGTATGCTTCCGTCTCCGTATTGATCCCTGATACACGGCCCATGGATGAACGTAGCACAAGCAACTTGCCCAGCAGTGAACGGGAAGCGCTCAAGGCGTTCTGGTCCGTGTAGAACCCACGCGTCAACTTCATGGTATCGGCGGATCCACGGATCCATCGGCGATCCAGCGTATCGTGCGGAGCTCCTCTTCTCCGGGCCCCAATGGTTCAGCGGCCCGGGAACTCCCTTCAGTCGATGCATAGGGTCCGTCCTTTTGTTTTCGGCAACGATCGCAAGTGCCGCAATCGGTATCCGGTTCCTCGCCGAAGTAGCGCAGCAGGGTGCGTACCCTGCAGCCACTATCATCCCGAAGGAGATGGAGCATCGCGTCAAGTCGCTCGGCGGCTCGTTGCTGGCGCTGCGCAAGCGCCTTCGGGTCAAGGACCAGTCTCTTCGCATCGACCCTCGGAAGCAGCAACGTAAGCGAAGGTGAATCCGAACGCGGTCGGTACGAAAGCACATTCATTTGGTCCAGGTCCTTGAGGCGTTGGACCACGGTGTCGCTCTGCCACTCTATGGCTTTGGCAATGCGGATCTCATCGATCGATACGGGCTCCTCATGGATCCCTCCATGCATGCGCAACAAGGCTTCGATCAATGGGCCGTACCGCATATCCCCGACACGCATGGAATAGATCGTTCCATGCGTGGCGGTGAACAGCACGCGGGAAGGGGAACGCACGCCATCCGAGAGCGCCACCCGTCCATCCAGTTCAAGTGCCTTCAAAGCGTTCGCCACGGTCACTGCGGATAACTCGGTCCGGTCCGCGAGAGAGCGGATATCGACCGGATACGTGGCCAACAGCCCCGAACCCATTGCGATGCCATGGATGTCCGCGAATGCTTGATACACGCTCCGGACGTCGGCTATGGAAGGGAAGCCGGCGGCGAGTCGCTCCCGGAGTTTCCGTTCATCACAAGGCCCGGTAAGGAGAAAGGCGAACGACGGTCGGCCATCCCTTCCAGCGCGACCGGCCTCCTGATAGTAGCTTTCAAGGTCGGCAGGTGGCTCCATGTGCACAACGACGCGGACATCCGCCTTGTCAATGCCCATGCCGAACGCATTGGTGGCGACCATGCAAGACAAAGAACCAGCGGTCCAAAGGTGCTGTATCCTATCGCGTTCAGTGGCGGGAAGTCCAGCATGGTACGCAGCGGCTGAAATGCCGTGCTGCGAAAGGAAGGACGCGAGGCGCGTGGTGCTACGTCGTTCGCGTACGTATACGATCGACGATCCAGGCACCTTCCGAAGGACCTTCAAGAGACGGCCGTACTTGTCTTCGCCATGACTGACCCAGAGCGTCAACTCCGGGCGAAGGAAAGAGCCCTTGACGAGATTGGGTGCACGGAACGCCAGCTTCTCCATGATGTCCTCGGCCACAAGCGGTGTGGCCGAAGCCGTAAGCGCGATCAAGGGGACCTCCGCGCGTATGGCGCGGACCTCCGCGATGCGTTGATAGGCCGGCCTGAAATCATACCCCCATTGCGAGATGCAATGCGCTTCATCCACGGCGATGAGTCCGAGCGGTAGTCGCGGCAGACGCGCAATGAACAGGTCCGTGCCCAATCGCTCTGGCGAGACATAAAGGAAGGCCAGTTTCCCCTGCGCTGCGCTCTCCAAGGCATTGTCGATCTCGGCATGGTTCATCGTGGAGATGACGGCGCGGGCCGGAACGCCCAATGCATGCAATCGCTGCACTTGATCCTTCATCAACGCGATCAAGGGCGACACCACCAGACAGAGCTTGCCCATGGCCATTGCAGGCACTTGGAAACAAAGGCTCTTGCCGCCTCCGGTGGGTAGCAAGGCCAGGGTATCCTTTCCTGCCAGAACGGCGCGTACGATCTCTTCCTGTTTGGGCCGGAACCCATCATATCCCCATGTATCGCGAAGGACCTTGTGTATATCGGACGGTGAGGAGGTGTGTTGAACAGGCATGGGAAGGTACGGTGACGCTCGTTCGATCGCTCGGAGGTGGAGTCGTTACATTTGTTCCAACCTCAAAACGAAAGGCTCGATGATCACTACCGGGCAAAAGATAGCCACCCAACTCACTGAGCGGTCCCGATTGCCTGGCACCGACTTGGACAACATCAAGTTCGGAAGGGTCTTCAGCGACCACATGTTCGTTATGGACTACACGGATGGAAAATGGCAAGTGCCCAAGATCATGGCTTTTGGTGATATGCGGATGAGCCCAGCCTCGCTGGTGCTGCATTACAGCCAGACCATCTTCGAAGGGCTCAAGGCCTACCGCACACCTACCGGCGTGAATATCTTTCGTCCACAGGACAATATCGCGCGGATGAACCGAAGCGCAACACGGATGTGCATGCCGCAGATCCCGGAGGACATCTTCATGGATGCGCTGGTGGAATTGGTGAGATTGGATCAAGGTTGGATCCCGAAGGGCGATGAGGCCTCCTTGTACATAAGGCCTTTCATGTTCGCCAGCGATGAGTATATCGGGGTGCGTCCGAGTGACGGGTACCGGTTCATCATCTTCACTTGCCCGGTGCGGGCCTATTATTCTGACCCGGTGAAGGTGAAGGTTGAGGTGGAGTATAGCCGTGCTTTCCCTGGTGGAACGGGAGAGGCGAAATGCGGTGGCAATTATGCGGGAGGGTTGTATCCGGCGATGAAAGGAGCCTCGGAGGGTTTCCATCAGCTCATATGGACCGATGGTATCACGCACAAGTACATTGAGGAGAGTGGCACGATGAACGTGTTCTTCAATATCGAGGGAACCCTGATCACGCCTGCGTTGGATGGAACGATCCTTCGGGGGATCACACGTGATAGCATCATCCGGATCGCTCGTGATGAAGGTGTGAAAGTGGAAGAACGGCAAGTAAGCGTGGAAGAGATACATGTAGCCGCCAAGAACGGACGGTTGCATTCAGCGTTCGGTGCAGGTACGGCGGCGACGATCGCTCATATTTCGAACATCGCCTTCGGGGATGAGAAGTTCGAGTTGCCGAATGTTGCGGATCGCAAGATCTCCAACACGGTGGGTGAAAAGCTTGATGCCATACGAAGAGGTCGAATACCCGACCCGTACGGATGGATTGTCCCTGTTTCCTGAGCACGGATCAGGAATAGGGTCCCGAATGAAGAAGGTCCCGGATCCGGGACCTTCTTCATTCGGGGCGTATCCCGGACCAACTGTCGGGAATGATCGCCAGGCCCGGTGCGCAGAACAGCAGTGCGATAGGTGGCCAATCCAGGAAGACGATACCGAGAAGGATCCCTGATACGAGGGATACGCCGAAGCACAGACCCGTGATGTGCAAGCCCAAGAACGCGACTCGGTTCACAGGACGATCGGCCTCGGTCCTTCCACTGCGTGAGCGGCCTCTTCCGGGTTGTGTGGTACGAATGGTCGACGAGGCTGAGTTGCTTGGACGGTAGTGGCGAAGGCGCTCATCATAGATGGTGCGTCTGGCCGGGTCCATCAGCTCCGTGTACGCTTCATGCACGGCGCGAAAGAGTTTTGTCGCTTGTGGAGATGGGTCGCGATCGGGATGGCAACGCTTGACGCGTTCCCTGTACGCTTGCTTTATCTGCTGTTCGTTGGCCCCACGCGGGATCCCGAGCAGCACGTAATGATCGTAGCGTAGCGTCTTCGGCATTCGGTCCTTAACGGTGGTCGACCGTTCCTGAAGGTGAAGTTATGCGATCGAGCGTGGGATCGTATCTTGACTGATAGAACGCACCATGTACCGCATTCGCATATTCATCCTCTCCCTCATTCACGTATCCTTTGTGAACGCGTTCGCACAAGGCCAGTTGAAGGGTGTCGTACTCAGTGGGGCCAGCGGTACAGGCTTGGAAGGTGTGCACGTCCGGATAGTGGGAACGGAGGCGATGGCGATCTCTCAAGGCAATGGGAAATTCGTTCTTGAAGTGGGTGGGGTGGCCCAGGTCGAATTGGAACTCACACATATCGCCCATGTTCCCTTGCGACGAAAGGTCCATGCCAATGTATGGAGGGGCGGGACCGAAGTGGTCCTTACCATGGAAAAAGCCGCGATCGAATTGCCGCTGGTCACGATCTCCGAACCTGCTCCTGAAGTGGTCTATGCCAGAACGGACCTGCATGTCGGCGACTATCACGTGAACTCAGTGGGTCTTTGGGTGCTCACCTACGAACGGCCACAACTCTGGCATTCCGAAGGAGAGGCTGGGAGGCGGGTGTTTCGTGAAGCACGCTTGCATCTCTTGGATACCGCTTTCGTGGAGCGTTGTTCGGTCCGGGTGCCAGGGGAAGTGGTCGGGCTTCGGTCGGATCATCAGCAACGGACCCTGGTGGAAGGTGTGGAGAGGGCCTGGTTCGCCGAACTGTTGGACGGCGGTTTGCACCTGAGCGGGATCGATCTCGAGATGCTGCGATCAGCGGTATTGCCATGGACGGACAGCATTGCGGGACGCATGTTGGGAAGCACATACAGCACCACATACCCAGCCTTCGATCATATCGCGTACCACACCATCAGCGAAGAGACCGAAGCGATCTGCGCCGTGGAGGACAAGCGCTTGATGGAATTGTTCAGGAGCCAGTACAAGTACATGAGCGGGCGGGATAAGGTGATCGCCATGGACTTGGAGATCGAAACCGGCATCGACAGGGAGATCATTGCGGGATATATGACCGAGTTCCACCGCGATCCGTACTTCGATGCGCCATATGCGCCGTTGTTCGTAGTGAACGATACACTCTGTGTCTTTGATCATTTCAAGGAGCGCGTCCGGCGCTTCACCAAGGAGCTCCGGCCCATTGACGAGGTGCCGATCACGTACCACCAGGATCGGGATTGGCGCTCATGCCTCCTACTGGACCAAGCAACAGGTGCGGTATATGCCGTCTTTGCCCGTGGGGTCAAGGCCTGGTTGCGCCGGGTGGATACCAGTACCGGGGATCTTGGACCCGTACAGGCCATGACCTTTCGGTTCCCTGAGGATATACAGGTGCACGACGGGTACATCTACTATGTGTACAGACCTTTCGGGTCTTTGCAACGGCGCACCTTGTATCGGGAACCGATGTGATGGGTCAGCCGTGGCCCGCATGTCGCTTCGGATGATCGTACCAACGCTGTGTCCCGATCGACCGGGATACGGCTTGCCAGTCATCGATCTCCATGTCGATCCGGACCAGACCACAGGTAGGAAGGTTGTCCACTCCAGCATCAGTGAGGTGATCCAAGAGGTATGTGAGCCCGGGGTTATGACCGAACAGCATGACGCTTGAGGCGTTCCCTGGAAGGCCGGTGATCACTTGCATCAATGTTGGAACATCGGCATGATAGAGCGCCGTGGATTGATGGATCGATCCAGGGTCGTATCCCAATTCGTGGGCGAAGGCTTGGGCGGTGGTGATGGCTCGTAACGCGGTACTGCTCACCAGCAGGTCGACATGTTCCTTTCGAGCCCGGAATTCCCTTGCCATGAGCGGTGCGTCACGACTCCCGCGCTCATTGAGCGGACGATCATGGTCGCTGATGCTTCCATCCGCCCAGCTGCTTTTCGCATGGCGGCACACATACAGCGTCCTCATCAGGGAAAGCCGTGATCAATGCCCGAAACGGTTCATGCCGTCAAGGATCCCGAGCACAAGCCGGTTCGGATCCATGCTCACGCCCAATGTGACGTGCACCATTCGCGCATCGCTGAATTGTTCGGGACGCCGCAAGCCCTTACTGATGGTGAGGTAGAGGGAATCGGGGTACTCCCCGGTGAAATGCAGATTGAGCACCTCGCCGCCCGCCAGCCGAAGCAGGTACAGCGGATAATGGTTGATGGGGTCCTTCCAGGACGTGTCCTGTTCGAGTACGTGGCCCTGATCGCGCAATTCTTCAGCGCATTGGTCCATCACGAAGTGCAGCACATCTTCCACGAAGATCTCGGGGTCGCTGGGCAGGAGGTGCTGTCGATGGTCGAGCGGAGCGAGTATGCGTGAGTGCGTATGTCGCAGAGCGACCTGTAGCTGGTCCAGTTGTGATGCGAATGTCATGTCGGAGCGGTGTTCTAACAAGGGGCAAACTACTCGTGCCGAACTTGTCATCCCATCATGTTCGCCAAGGGTTATCCACCGAATAATGAACGATCGGGCCTATCACAACGCACTCGGCCGCCCTGCAATAGGACGACCGGGCGAACGTCTTGTGCGGTCAGGCTTCGGTGGTGTCGGCTTTCCGTCTCCTTCCGCCGTTGCCTTTCCCGTTCTTCTCCGTTTCGTCTATGGGCTTTCGGAAAACGATCCTTCCATCGAAGACATCCACCACCATTGGCACGCCGGTCCCGATCGTACCGGCGATGATCTGTCGGCTCAATTCGTTCAGCAGTTCCTTCTGGATCATTCGCTTGATCGGTCGCGCTCCGAATTGCGGGTCGAATCCGATGGCAGAGATGTGGGCGATCAGCTCCTCGCTGGGAATGAGGTGGATGTCCTTTTCCTCAAGCTTGTGCATCAGCATGTGCAACTGCAGCTTCACGATCTCCCGCACATCCGCCTGGCTCAGCGGACGGAACATGATCAGCTCATCCACGCGGTTGAGGAACTCGGGGC
>JAGQVV010000285.1 GCA_020437805.1 Flavobacteriales bacterium | reverse complement strand
CCATGATCAGCACCCGGTCGCCCGGGCCGCGGACCTCCTCCAGGTGTTCGCGCAGGGTGCGGGCGGCCTCCAGGCGCTTGGGCGCGCTTACCGCCGGACCTTCGCGCCGGCTGGGCCAGTGGCAGACGTACACGTGCCAGGTCCCCTCCCCGCTCCCCAGCCTGGCGTACAGCACATCGCGGGTATGGTCTCCATCCAGGTGCACACGCAGTGGACGTTCCTCCACGACCTCCCCCACTCCGTGCCGCACCAGCAGGGCCACGTCGATCCCGCGCTCGTCGGGGGAATCGAAATGCACCGCCTGGTAATGTCCGCCATCCAAGGGTGAGGTGCCGGCCAGGTCCTCCACCACGGAGCGGTTCTCCACTTCGGCCAGTCCGATCAGGTCCGGTAGTTCATTTTCGCTCCAGGAGATGGCCTGGGCCAGGTGGGACAGCTTGGTGGCGTAACGGTCGGCGGTCCAATGGAGCCGGCCTCCCGGAGTGAAGTCGTCGTCGTTGGTGCGCGGGTCGTCCGCTGTGTCGAAGAGGTTCTCCACGTTGTAGAAGACCACCTGGGTCGTGAGCCCACGGCCCTCGACCTCCATGGGTGCCACCTCGGGAAGGTCCGGGGTTCCGGCGGGGGCGGCGCAACCCGTCAGGAGGGGCAGCAGGAAGCATAGCCTCATCGCTTGGCCTTTCGGCTGCGGACCGCCTTCACGCCCAGCACGCCCAGCAGTCCGCGTGTCAGTTCCCGGAAAACGGTGCGCCCCACTTGGCGGACCATGGTGTTCTTGCTCAGGTCTTCGATCATGGAAGGTTCCTCCTTGGCCGATCTTTCTTTCTTCGCTGGCGCCTCCTCCAATGGTTCGGCCTTTTTCATGCGTTCCTCCAGGATCTCGAAGGCGCTTTTCCTATCGATCTCCTCATTGTATCTACCAGCGATGGCACTTTGCGCCACCACCCCACCGATCTCAAGTGCGGATAACACATCCATACGGCTCATGGGTGCTCTCAGGAGCGTATGCGCCAAGGGTGTTGGTGTCCCTTTCTCGCTCAATGCCGTGATCAGCGCTTCACCGATCCCCAGTGATGTGATCAAGGCCTCGGTATCGTAGAAGTCGGTCAACGGATAGTTCTGTGCCGTCTTCTTGATCGTGGTCCGATCCTTCGCGGTGAATGCACGGAGGGAATGCTGCACTTTCAACCCCAATTGTCCCAGAACGCTCTCGGGCACGTCACTCGGGTCCTGGGTGCAGAAATACACCCCCACTCCCTTGGAACGGATCAACTTGATGATCGTCTCGATCTGCTCCAACAGGGCCTTGGTGGCCGTATTGAAGATGAGGTGCGCTTCGTCGATGAAAAGAACGAGTTTGGGCTTCTCCGGATCCCCGACCTCCGGGAAAGTGCCATAGACCTCGGCAAGAAGACTCAACATGAACGTGCTGAACAAGCGCGGTTTGTCCTGGATGTCCGTCAATCGCAAAATGCTCACCACTCCTTTACCGTCACGCTGAAGCAGAAGATCGTTCACATCGAAAGAGCGTTCACCGAAGAACACCTCTGCACCCTGCTGCTCCAGTTCGATCAACTTGCGAAGGATAACGTTCACCGTGGCAGAGCTCACCTGTCCATATCGCTTCCGGATGGCCTCCTTCCCCTCGTCGGTGGTGAATTGCAGAACGCGGCGCAGATCCTTCAGATCGAGCAGTGGAAGGGCATTGTCATCACAATACTTGAAGACCAATGACAGGACGCTCTGCTGGTTGTCGTTCAATTCAAGGATCCGTCCAAGCAGCACTGGCCCGAATTCGCTTACCGTGGCCCGGAGCCTTGCACCCGGTTCATTGCTGAGGGTCAGCAGCTCAACAGGGAACGAGGCGGGTTCATAGGGAAAACCCAAACGTGCATGGCGCGCATCGATCTTCTCGTGCGGGGTACCTGGTGCCGCCAGTCCGCTCAGGTCACCCTTCACGTCCATTAAAAGGACTGGAACCCCGGCCAAGGACAGTTGCTCTGCAATGAGCTGCAGGGTCTTCGTTTTTCCGCTGCCCGTGGAGCCGCATATCAGCCCATGTCGATTCATGGTCCGTAGCGGCACTTTCACCAGCCCTCCCGGGGGGACCTCGCCATCAAGCATAGCCCCGCCGAGTGTGATGCATTCCCCTTTGAAGGTGTACCCTTCCTTGATCGTTTTCGCGAATCGTTCGTTCCGGTCCATTTCCTTGTCAAAGCTCCAAAGGAACGACAACAACCACGGACCTTATTGCTCTTGGTGACCTTGCCCTGTCCACCGGGTTCGCTGATCCGGGGTAAACTTGCCATCCGTACCAACGATCGTGATCCGCATCCCCCATACTGACCGACTCTGGCGCATCGCCTTGATCGCCATGCTCCTATGGGGTGTGGGCGTCCGATCGCACGCGGTGCTGAAGTTGAAGCAAGGCCTTTCGCACGATGAGAGCGTGACCTACTTGTGTGCAGCGGCCACCGAGGGCGCTTTCCAGGACCGGATCGAAGGTTTGGTCGATACGCTGCTCCGCGTTAACGATGTCCGATCGTTCTATGCAAGACCGGAACATCCAATGCTGAGGACAGTGGCCGCGGATCTGGCGTTGTGGGATATCCACCCACCCTTCTATTTTTGGATATTGCATGCTACGCATGTGACCATTGGGACGGGCATCATCGGTGGGGCATTGTTGAACGTTGCAGCCGGAATGCTTCTCTTGGTGCTTCTCTTCCTATTGGCCCGCCGGGCATTGGGAAGTATGAACCTGGCCCTGGCCGCCTGCGCGATCTGGTACTTGTCACCGGCCGTTGTGCAGATCGACCTGGAGGCACGGCACTACCAATTCCTTGCGTTACTGGCCACGGCTTCCTTCATGATCTCGGAGCGAATGATGGATGGACGAACCACCATCGGTCGGTGGTCGCTTTTCACGCTGGTGAATGCCTTGGGCCTTCTCACGCACTACTATTATGTTTTCCTGCTGGTTCCGGGGACGCTCTTCATGCTTGTCCGCTTTCGGGTATCGGCTCCAACGCTGCGTTATGTGGGGTCCTTGGCCCTGTCCCTCGTCCTTTTCCTTGTCTCATTCCCGGAGGTCTTCGATTTCGTTGGCACATATGCGGCACGGATCTCGACGCCCGAAGAGAGCACTGGCTTCCTTGATCGTGCCAAGACGATGATATACGCTTCACTGGCCTTCTTCACGGAGGAACATCGTGCTCGGTACGTTTATTCGGGTGTCCTGGTCCTTGCGGTAGTTTCAACCGTGGCCCTTGCCCTGTGGAAAGGGGTCCGTCCTTTGCCGAACTGGAGCGGCACGATGGGATACTTCACGATCACGTTGATCTGGGCCGCCGGATTCACTTGTGCGTTCTACCTTGTGGGTATAAGCCCTGCACAAGCCGCTGGAGAGCAGTATTTCGCCTACTTTTGGCCGCTTCTGGCGGTCCTCCTTGTTCATGTGGCCGGTCAGGCGGTACCAGCACCGATCCGGGGTTGGTTGTTCACAGCGCACATGGCCCAGCTCAGCTTCGCATTCCACACCTCCGTTCATGAGTCGGCGTATTTGCAGAATGTGCTCCCAGTGCATTGGTACCAACGGATGGGTAGTTCCGACCTCGTGATCATGGACGACCACAAGCGGTCGAACCTACCTCGGATCGCGCAACACCTGCCGCCCTCATTGCCTCTGTACTTGATGAAGAACGTGTCTCCGGATCTCACCGGGATGGATGAAGTGGCGGTGCTGCATCTGGCCATTGGTTCTCGTCCGCCGGCAAGCGAACTACTTGATCGGGTCGAAGCACAAGGGTTCCATCGGGACGGGAACGTTCAAAGGCACGACCATTTCGAACTTCACCACTTCCGCAGATAGATGTATTACGACAATGACTGGGCCTTGGTGATCCCCTTGGCCAACGAGGAAGAGGAGTTCGATCTGTTCATGGGTGCGCTGGCCTCCGTGCTGGACCGTTTGAACTCAGGCAAGGTGTATCTGATCGTGGACAAGGCTTCCAATGACCGTACTTTGGAGCTGTGTCAAGCGCTCGAGAAGCGGGACCCACGGTTCCGCGCTGTTTGGGCGCCGGAGAACAAGAATGTTGTGGATGCCTACCTCCGTGGATATCGCGAGGCATATGAGAACGGCCATGAGCTGATCATCGAGATGGATGCGGGTCTTTCGCATGATCCACGCGCCCTCCCGATGTTCATCCGGGTGCTGAACGAAGGCAATGAATGTGCTTTCGGAAGCCGTTTCATCAACGGAGGGTCCATCACCGAGTCAAGCTATAAGCGACTCGTACTCTCCAAGGTCGGTACCGTGCTCAGCAATGTTCTTCTCGGCACCGGAATGCATGATATGACCTCAGGTTATCAAGGCTTCCACCGGAACATCGTCGGGAAGTTCCTTGCGTACCCGCTGCTCTCCAAGGCCCACTTCTATCAGACCGAATTGCGTTACCTCTTGCGTTCCACGCGCTTCATGGAGATCCCGATCCACTACAAGGCACCGAGCCCAAGGGTATCCGAGAAGGCCATCCGAAACTCCATCGATGTGCTGCTCCATTATTTCCTACGGCGCCTCATGTTCCGATCCACTCGCTTATGACCCTATCACGAACCGCTCTCGTCATCACCTCCATAGCTTCGCCCAATGCGGTGTTGCGCTCGTTTGCCGAAGGTTGCCGTGCGCGTGGGATTGACTTCATCCTGATCGGTGACGTTCCTTCGCCCGCCGACTTCGAATTGCAGGGTTGTGATTTCTGGGGACTGTCGCGCCAGCGGACCATGCCGTTCGCATTGGCCACACTATTACCCGAGCGACACTACGGGCGCAAGAACCTTGGTTATTTGCAAGCCATCCGTCAAGGGGCCGAAGTGATCCTTGAGTCGGATGATGACAACTTCCCCCGTGATGGTTTCTGGGGTGAGCGCAAGCGGGAACACGAGGCCTCTGCATTCCAGGGTTCGAGCTGGGTCAATCTGTATCGCTACTTCAGTGCGGAGCCGATCTGGCCACGTGGCTTCCCTTTGGAGAACCTACAGGATGAGGTTCCGGTCGCTCCTGTTCCGAGCATGCGGAACTGCACCATTCAGCAAGGTCTGGCGGACGAGAACCCGGATGTGGACGCGATCTACCGGCTAACCGGGAAGTTGCCGTTGGACTTCGACCTTCGGGAGCATCCGGTGTCCCTTGGCAAAGGTGCCTGGTGCCCGTTCAATTCACAGAACACCACTTGGTTCTCAGAGGCGTTCGAGCTCCTCTACCTCCCCTCCTACTGCAGTTTCCGGATGACGGACATCT
>JAGQVV010000284.1 GCA_020437805.1 Flavobacteriales bacterium | reverse complement strand
TACGTCGCCAACGTCCCTTACTCGGTAAAGGACCAAGATCTCCACGAACTCTTTTCCCCGTTCGGAGAGGTCACTTCGGCCAAGATCATCATGGACAAGGCCACCAACCGTAGCCGCGGCTTCGGATTCGTGGAGATGGCCAATGATGACGCTGGCCGCGCTGCCATTGAAGGCACCAATGGCAAGAATTTCCACGGGCGTGACCTGGTGGTGAACGAGGCTCGTCCTCGCACCGAAGGTGATCGCGGTGGCTTCGGCGGCGGCGGAGGCCGTGGCTTCGGCGGTGGTGATCGTGGTGGTGACCGCGGTGGCTATCGTGGCGACCGCGGTGGTGACCGTGGTGGTTATCGCAGCGAGCGCGGTTCGCGCAACGAGGACTACTAGGTCCTCTTTCCTACACAGATCGAAAGCCCTCCGGAACCCGGGGGGCTTTTTCGTTGGGAAGGCCTTGGAGATCGTTAATGATCGTTGATCGATCGGACGTTTGTCCAAGGGAGCGGTCCAAGTGACATAACGGCCCTTAACAAGCAGGTACCTTCGCACCCTCGTTCCATCATAGGTTCCCCGATCGTTTGAGCTTCATCCGCACCTCCATCATTCTGGCACTGCTTTGCGGCATCCATTCCGTTGGCCAGGCCCAGCGCCCACCAGGCATGCCTGCGATCGGAAGGGTGTACGGCAAGGTACTGGATGCGAATAGCGGAAAACCGGCCGAATTCGCCACGGTGGCCGTTTACACTGCCCGAAAGGACAGCCTCTTGAACGGTACCACGGTACGCCCGAATGGTGATTTTTCATTGAACAATCTACCGTTCGGTCCGTCCGTGCTCAAGGTCAGCTTCATCGGCTACAAGACCCTTGCGAAGGACTTCGTTATTACCCGGGAAAGCAATGATCTGGACCTGGGTAACCTGCTTCTTGAGGTGGATGCCGAACTGCTGAAGGAATTCGAGGTGACCGGTGAAAAGAGCAGCATGGTGATGCAGGTGGATCGCAGGGTGTTCAATGTGGACAAGGACCTTTCGATCCAAGGGGGATCAGCGGTCGATGTGATGAAGAACATTCCTGGGCTCAGCGTGGATGTGGAAGGCAATGTGGAAATGCGAGGCTCGAACCCGCAGATCCTGATCGACGGACGGCCGACGGCGATGACCCTGGAGCAGATCCCGGCTGAGGACATCGAACGCGTGGAGCTGATCACGAACCCATCGGCCGCGTTCGATGCCAGCAGCACGGGCGGGATCCTGAACGTGATCTTGAAGAAGAACACGAAGCCCGGATACAGCGGGCAACTGCAAGCGGGCATCGGTACCAACGATCGGTACCAGTTGGGTGGCAACCTGAACGTGAAGCAAGGGAAATGGGGATTCAACCTGTCGTACAACTACAATACGAGCAGCAATATCACGGACGGTGATACCCGAAGAACGGATCGATCCAACGGCGAACCGACCGGATCCTTCGATCAGGATACCAGGAGCGTTTCCACACGCGGCCGTAACGGTGGGCGTTTCGGTGTGGATTATCAGGTCAGCAACAGGAGCACGTTCAGCCTCTCCGGCTCATTCCGTTCCTATGACCATGACGGGGATGACACGCAGGACTATACGACTTCCGATGCAACCGGTCAATTGCTGAGCCAAGGACAACAGATCAACACCTCCTCATTCAATTATACCGGGCTCTCGTCCCAATTGATGTTCCGCCACAAGTCCCCCAAGGAGGGAAAGGAATGGACCATGGACCTGACCTTCAACCGCGGAAGCAGGGACAGCCGTTCGATCCTGGACCTGTACACGTCCGGTTCCGACGGAACTCCGGTCGAAGGATATCCGCGGACACAGGACAATCTGGGGGGGAGCTTGTACGATCAATTCTCCTTTCAAGCCGACTTCATCAACCCCATCAACGCAGGGACCAAGTTGGAGTACGGTATCAAGAGCAACACGCGCTTGGAAAACACCTACCTCGATGTGTACTTCTCCTCGCCCACGATCGGGCAGGACATATTGGACACGGCACTTACGAACAACTACGAGATCACGGAGTCCATCAACGCGGCCTATTTCAATCTCTCGCAGAAGATCACCGAACATTGGTCGGTAATGGCGGGTCTACGGATCGAGTCGACCTGGTTCGAAACGAAATTGCTGGGTACGGACCAAGCGTTCAGCTACCAGTATCCGAAGGGATCGGAGGACCTCGACAAAGCCCTGTTCCCCTCCGTGTACTTCATTCGGCGTTGGGTGGATAGCGAGCGCGAGATCCAAGTGAATTTCTCGCGAAAGATCGGCAGGCCGCGCCATTGGCAGATCGTTCCGTTCATTCGCAACAGCGACCCCAGGAACGTGCAGATCGGCAACCCTACGATCGCACCTGAAATGAGCAACCTTGCTGAAGCGAACCACCTCCTTCCATTTTGGAACGGCAAAGCCTCGTG
Organism: Flavobacteriales bacterium; assembly: GCA_020437805.1. Lineage (GTDB taxonomy): Bacteria > Bacteroidota > Bacteroidia > Flavobacteriales_F > PHOS-HE28 > PHOS-HE28. Next base: position 4,365 of record JAGQVV010000284.1, on the reverse strand, counting down.
GTTGACCTCTGTCTATGGTCGCTACACCACGGATGTGATCACCAGCTACTCGGCACCGCTTCCATCCGACAGTTCGATCCTCTTGACCACATACATCAACGGCTCGTTCAGCAGCAACATGGGATGGGAGAACGTGCTGAAATTGGATCCGAGGAAAGGCCTGCAGATCACGTTGAGCAATACCATGCAGTACACGAACGTGGCCCTGGGTGAAGGACAAGGCGACGTGCGCAACGAAGGCTTCAACTGGATGGCCAAGGCGATGGTGAGCTACCGTTTCGGCGTTCGATCGGACTGGACCGCACAGGTGAACGGCGAGTACGAAAGTCCGGAGATCGAAGCCCAAGGCACGCGCCTTGCTCAATACGGCATGGACCTCTCCCTTGGCCATGACCTCGCCAAGAAGCTCACAGGCGTTCTTTCCGTGAATGATGTCTTCTATACGCGGGTCTGGGGCAAAACGATCGATACGCCGAACTTGTACCAAGAGTCGTTCCGACGCAGGGAGCAACGCTTCATCCGGTTCACGTTAACGTGGAAATTCGGGGAGCAACGATCCGTGTTGTTCCGCAAGCGATCGAGCCAGCCGGGCCGTGAACCGGGTGGTGGAAACGGGGACGACGGCGAGATGTAGGATCAAAGCGGGACCGTCTCGAAACGGGGACAGCCCACCTGCCCAACATCGCTGTAGAAATCCAGGAATCGGAGTTTGAGGAAGTACCCTTCTGCGTCCTGCACGATGTAGGTCCTATTGGAACGTACCGTGTAGGAAGAGGTCTCGAAGGAATATTCTTTCCAGTCGTATCCGATCGCATCGCGAGCATTAGTGAAAGGGTGGTCGATGGTATCGGCCAACGATACGTTCTCGAATACCACACCTTCGATCTCGCTGACCCTTGTCCCTGATGCGGAAAGCACACCCGACACGATGTAAGGCAGGAAGGGCTCGTAGAATTGGTGGGTGAACTGCGTGAACACCAGGTCCCAAGTTCCGCGCGGGGGCTCAACAGGGACCACACCAGCCGAAAAGCTGTAAGAGGTGAAGGCCCGTGCGGGGTCCTTTGGAACAACCACCGTGGTGAGTTCCGAGCCATCTTGGCGTGCGGTCTGGAACGCAAAGCGATCCGTAGTGACCTCCGTGATCCGCAGTTTGCGGATACCATACCATTGACCAAGTGGGCCGTAGCCCAGATCAAGCACATACACATCGCTGTTGTTCCGGCAATCCCCTATCGCCGTGCTATCCATGTTCCCGCTTGGAGCGTCGATACGCCTGGCGGCGGCCATACCGTTGGTATCGATAGGCTGTGTGATATCGACAGGACCGATATTCCAGGCCGTCATAAGGCGCGAACCGTTCAGCATCACATGCCAACCGCTAGGAGCGCTCTCGAATGCAAGATCCCAGGCTTCCTTCCCGTTCACCGAGACCGTGGCCCCTGACCCGAGGTCCAACCACAGTTGGTCGTTATAACCAGCACCCAAACATACTTCCAATTCCTGTCCTTCGCCTCGAGGCTGCGCAGGAACGGGCAACTCATCCTTCATGCATCCGGCAAGGATCATGGCAAGCAACGGAAGGACCAATAGTTCGCGCTTCATCGATCGTTCTTCTTCAGGTCCAATTCCACACGGAAGAATGCTGTGCGTCCCGTGGTCATGGGCACGCTGGTCGCACCGTTGGAATGTGCGCCACCAACTACTGAAGCATTCACATTGCCCACGTTGAACAGGTCCTTGCAACCGACGGTGAGCCCGAGACGCTCCTTCCAGATACGTTTCGTCACGGAGGCATCAGCCAATTGAAAAGGCGCGATGAAGCCACGTTCCAACTCGACGTCGCTCACCACCACGTAGCTGCTCAGCTCACCCTGGTATTTCCAGAAGAACGACGCGCTCCACCCCTTCCTCAACCACTGTTTGGTTACTGAAGCGCGGAGCTCAGGCGAAAAGAGGACCGGCTCATTGCGCGCCTCGGAAAGTGCATCAATGCGTCCCGTAAGGGATCCGCCAACAGAGATGACCCAGTGCCCATTGTCCCATCCGGCGCCGACACTTCCACCCATGGTCCTGTAGTCGCCGATGTTCACGTAGCTATAGCTGGTAACCGAGATCTGCGCCAAGGTGATGAGCTCATCGATGTCGTTGTAAAAGCCCGAGATCTCACTGGTGTACACTCCTTTCTCCTTTGCATGCCGGTAGGTGAGACCCACGTTCAGGTTGTGTGAGCGTTCGGGGCGCAGGTCGGGATTGCCGGTGATATCGTGGTTCACATCCACGAAGTACAAATAGAGTTCCTTCAACGAAGGCGCCCTGAACCCTTGTGCGTAGGACGCTCGCAGGATGAAGCCCTTGTTCATCTTCCAGCGCACATTCAGCGATGGGATCAACGGTGCATCGAAGCGCGTGTTGTATGCGTAACGCACCCCGGGTCTGATGGTGAACGGTGCGACCGGGGTCCACTCCAAGCTGCCATAGGCCGCAAGGTCGCCGATGCTCTGTTCCACCTCCCCGATACGTTCACCGCTACCGGTCTCATGGTTCAGGTCCAGACCCGTCTCAAAACTGATCACGGAACTGTCCGGTGCGATGGCGTAGACCAAGCGCGCATTGGTCAAAGTGAACAAGGTGGTGTCCTGCATACCGTCGGCATCAACGAGCTGCTCGCCCATGGTGGTAAGGTCGGTGAACCACGTGTTGCGCGTGCGTTGATAGCGGTTGTGCGCAAACAGCCCGCTGAACCGGCGTCCACCTGTGAACTCGGCTTCGGTATGAACAGCGTTGTCCAGCCGGATCGTCACGTACTCTTCATCGAAAGCGGTCTCGTGGTATGGCGGGCGTGGCTTGCCGCGGTTAAGGATACGGTCATGCATGATCTCGCCCTTGTACCCGAAGGTCCATCGATCACCGATCCAGCGGTAGTTGAGCCTGCCGAAGTACTGTTCCCGTGGCTTCCATTGTTGATAGCGTGTGCTGTCCGCCACGGGCGTTGACAGATCGGGCATACCCTGATCGCGCGGGTCCCAACCATCGAAGAAGTTCCGGCCTGCGGTGAGCACGACATCATTGCGTTTCCAATGCCTCGTGGCGTTGAGCGTGGTATTCAAGCGCCCGACCTGTTCGGTGTACACCAATGCTTTCAGCGTAGCCGGCCGTCCCCCTCCCTTCCGCGTGATCAGATTGATCGTTCCGGCGAGCGCATTGGTCCCGTAATTCACGCTCAACGGGCCTTCCACGATCTCCGCTCGTTCGATCCCTGTAAGGTCCATTTGCGCCAGGTCCACGTTCCCGTCCTGTCTTCCGATCACCGGAACGCCATCGATCAGGATCTTCACGTTCTGCCCTCCGAGCCCTTGCATGCTCATGGATGTCCCAAGGATATTGTCCTGGGAAAGCCGGATGTTCAATTCGTTCCGAAGCGCATCGCCCAGGTTGCTCGCAGCGATCCGCTCGAAGTATGTTTCATCCAGCACGCGCACTTTTTGCACGGCCTTCTCCAATTCGACCGGAGCATATTGGCCGGTAATGACCACTTCCGGCAAGGAAAGCAAGGAGCGTTGGAGTTGAAGCGATAAGGGTGTATCACGGTAGAGCGTATCGACCGCGGTGTCATAGCCGACGAAGCTCACACGGATCAGAATACCGTCGGCCAGCACCTCTCCGCCAAGTGGCAGTTGACCGCGCCCGTTCACGTCCATCACGACCAGCCCGCCGCTACCACCGGTCAACGGCTGCCACGCGATGTGAGCGTAGGGTACACTGGAACCAGAATCATCGGTGATCGACACGGGAACTTGAGCATACGCTCCGAAATTGGGGAGCAAGAGCGCAAGGCCGAGAAACCACTTATGGAAAGAGCGACCTAGGGCCGAGTGAAACAGCGCGCTCATAGCGGACCACAAAGGACCGAAGTGGTCGCTCCTGCTCTGTCATGGGAGCGTAAAGCCACCCACTCGGTACGCCGATCAGGACCTTCCTCGTTCGAACTGCTGAAGACCGTGCGAAAAGTACCTTTCCTTTCACGCGACTCGGAGCTTCGGAAAAGTCGACCTTCTATTGCACCAACAGCTTGGCGCTCGAACCCACACCTTCACCTTGCACCCGGATGTGGTAAATCCCGGCCGGTATCCCGTTCAGGTCGATGGTACGCACCACTGGTCCAGCTGCGCTCGGAAGAAGATGCTGTGCGACCACGCGCCCGCTCGCGTCCACGATCGTGAGCACGGAATTCTTCGGGGTCCAGTTCATCAGGAGTTGGACCGTCCCGTCCGAAGAAGGATTCGGGTAGATATTGAGATCCGAGGCGGAACCCGAAAATTCATCAACACCGACCGAGCTCACGAGTTCCTGGGTGAAGGTCATGTC